>JAQUNC010000003.1 GCA_028717805.1 Atribacterota bacterium | reverse complement strand
ACAAAGAGGATCAATTACTACAAGAAGATGATCCTCTATTAGAAGAAATAAAACAAATTAAAGAAGGAGTCAATGTCCGGGAGGAATTGGTGGCTACTTAATTTTACAGAAAAATTGGGATTGACTCAGAATATTTGCATAGAACATTATTTTATATTCTTATGATTAGGTTTTGTATTATAATAATTAATATATTATAAATAGTAATAGGAGTTAGCAAATGGAATTAAAAATAGGAATGAAAGCACCTGATTTTAATTTACCTGATAGCCAGGGTAATGATGTATCATTATCCACTTTTAAGAGCAGGAATATTATTTTGTATTTTTATCCCAAAGATAATACTACTGGATGCACAGTAGAAGCAGTAAATTTTAGAGATAATTACAAACAAATCACAGAAAGCAACACCATAGTTCTTGGCATTAGTAAAGACAGTGTCAAATCTCATCTTAACTTTGCTCAAAAGTATAATTTACCCTTCTAAAACCAGCTTTAGCGAAATATGCTTTTCTTGTAGATAGCAATGAACAGGATATATATATTTTTGATAATATTTCAGCAGGTAGCTACGCTATTGTTATTTTTCAAGATATCAATAAAAATGGTAACCTAGATACCAATTTGTTTGGTATCCCCAAAGAGCCTTTTGGATTTTCCAACAATCCACGGTTGTTGTTAGGACCACCATCTTTCAAAGCTTGTCAGATACAACTATTAGATAATTCAATGATAAAAATAAAACTAAGATGAAGGAGAAAAATATTATCCTATATATGGAGTATGATTTTCACATTTTTTACCTACAATGATAAATAATTAATGGTTTTATGGTATGCATTATCTTAAATTATTTATATTCTGGATAATTGGGTGGGTATTTTTAAATAGTAAGAGCAGAGTTATAAAGGTGGAAAAACTTAAAGACAAAGAAGTTTGCCTTTCCATTATAATTCCAGCTAAGAATGAAGAGAAAAATACTGGCAAAGTCTTAAATAGCATCAAGAGGCAAAGTTATGAACCATATGAAATTATTGTAGTTAATGACAAATCTACAGATAAAACTGAGGCCATTGCCTCTACTTATTCAGGCATTAAGATTATATCATTAGACAGTGAACCTCCTAAAGGCTAGATCGGTAAACCATGGGCATGTTGGAACGGTTATTTAAATTCTACTGGTAATTTGTTACTCTTTCTGGATGCTGATGTAGAACTAGCTGAAGAAGCTTTAGAGATTTTAATTACTAAATATTTTCAAAAAAAGGCTTGATATCTGTCTGGCCTTATCAAAGATTTAAAAGCTATTATGAGAACATCTCAATATGGCTTTTCAATTAATTGTTCTATCTTTACTAAGTTCCTTTCCCTTTTTATATACACTACAGCCGACAGTCATTTTTGGCCCGGTAATCCTTACTTCTAAAGTTGATTACCAAAAAATTGGTGGACATCAATCAGTAAAGAATAGGGTAGCGGAAGACTTAGATATTAGCAAGATCTGTTTAAAGGAAAGAATTAAAATATAGTTATTTAGGTGGGAAAATAATAAAATTTCGGATGTATCCTGAGGGATTTAACCAACTATGGGAAGGGCTTACTAAAAATATTGCTACTGAAGCAATAGGAATGAATTGTATTAATTTCATAATCTTATTTCTGTGGTTTATAGGTATATACTCTTCTTTTTTAACATTTTTTTCTAAATCAGGATCTCTTATTTACTATCCTCTCTATGTAATACAAATATATTCACTATTAAATAAAACTGGTGATTATGTTGTTCAGGATGCTATTTTATACCCTTTGCATTTTTTATTTTTTCTGGTAATCTTTGTTAGCTCAATCTTCAAAAAATTTATTCTTAAATCTGTAATTTGGAAGGGAAGAAAAATAAATGTATAGTTTACTAGCAATTATTTTACAATTTTTGTCTGGATCTATCATGTATTCTTACCTTATAGCGAAATTACTAGGAATTAATTTGTGTCTGATTGGTGATAGGAATCCTGGCTTGACCAATCTCTGGAGAGCTAAAGGTATAAAGTTTGGTATTATTGGATTGCTATTAGATTATTTTAAAGGGATTTTTCCACTGATTTTATTTATTACCAATGATATTATTCATGATGAACTGTTAATCTCAATTATTGCATTTTTTGGAATTTTGGGGCATGCTTTTTCCCCTATTCTAAGATTTAAAGGCGGAAAAGCAATAGCAACTTCCTTTGGTGCCTGGACTGTGCTAACAAAATGGGAAGCACTGACTATTCTTGGAATTACCTTTCTATTATTTACCTTCTTAAAACCAAAGGATTTGAAAAGGCAAGATAATTATATTACAGTTCTACTGGGGTTTTTAATCTTATTACCATATATATTGTATAAATTTTATATTGGACATGTTCATCTTATTTTGTTTTATATGGGTAATATGGGTGTTATCAGCTATAAATACTGGTATGATTGGATTAAATATTTCAAAAAAAGAAATAGTTAATCATTTACTTTAATGTTTTAAAAATTGCCATTCTATTTTAAGGTTGGTATAATAAAAACTGGTTTTATCAATTCTAGATTTCCAGAAATGCATTCATTATAAAGTTGCAATATTTAAAGTAGATTACCATTTTATAGGTGATGAATTATAGGAATAGGCTTTCTATAATCTATTTTTTATTTAATAGTGGGAAAAGTATAGAAAGAGACTTGGTAAATTCATGATCTTTTTTAATAAAATATCTAAATAAAGGAGTAAAAGGAGTATGATTATCCTATCTTTTAATTGTGGTAGTTCATCTGTAAAATACCAGCTATACAATTGGGCTAAAAAAGAGATAATTGCTAAAGGAATTGTGGAAAGAGTGACTATAGGAGATTCTTTTTGCGTTCATGAAGTTAATCATAGAGAAAAGATAACCTTACAACATGATTGCCCCACTCATAAGGAAGCAATAAAGTTAATAATTGAAACTCTAATCCATCCGAAGCATGGAGCTATCAAACAATTGTCTGATATCTCTGCCATCGGCCATAGGGTAGTACACGGAGGTGAAAAATTTTCTAAGTCTGTTCTTATTAATCAAGAAGTCTTAGACACTTTTAAAGAGTTAGCAGTGCTTGCTCCTTTACATAATCCTCCTAATATTATGGGAATAGAAGCAGCTATGGAACTATTACCAGATATACCACATGCTGCTATAATGGATACTGCCTGGCATCAAACCATGCTACCGTATGTATATACATATGCCGTCCCTTATGAGTGGTACGAAAAATATAGAATTAGAAGATATGGTTTTCATGGCACTTCTTTATTATATGTAGCAAAAAGGGCAGCAGTACTTTTACAGAAAGATCCTTTTCAATGTAATATTATTAGTTGCCACATAGGAAATGGAGTAAGTGTAAATGCAGTAAAAAATGGTTTATCATACGATACCAGCATGGGATTCACTCCCTTAGAAGGTGCTATTATGGGTACCAGAGCAGGCGATCATGATGCTGCTTTAGACTTCTATGTTATGCAGAAAGAAAATTATTCTCCCAAAGAAATTGATACAATATTAAATAAAAAAAGTGGATTATTGGGAATTACTGGGAAATATATAGATAGAAGAGATGTAATAAAAGCTGCTGAAAAAGGAGAAGAAAGAGCAAAACTTGCTATAGAAATGGAAGTTTATAGATTGAAAAAATATATTGGCGCTTATACAGCAGTTTTGGGTAGGTTGGATGCCCTTATTTTTACTGCAGGAGTTGGTGAAATGAGTAATGTTATTCGTGCCAAGGTATTAGATGGATTGGAAACCTTAGGAATTAAATATGATCCCGAGAAGAATAAATTAGCACGAACTAGAAATAAAGAATCTGACATCTCTGCTTTTGATTCAAAGATAAAAATATTTGTTATTCCAACTGATGAAGAATTAGTCTTTGTAGAGGATGTAGTGGCTTTAATTGAAGGTACCTATGATATTCATACTAACTTTAGATATACTTTTCAGGAGAGAGACTATAAGAATTTGATGAGAGAAAAGGCATATAAAAAGGAACAAGAAAAATACTCATAATAAAATAACTAAAAAATAAAATATTTTAATATATATAACATTAATAATATAATGATTTATTATGTTTGTATATATAAATTAAAAAATTGTACTATAGCACAGTCTTCTAAAAAATTCTTCGCTTTCTTATTAAATTTTATGAGAAAAGAGAAAAATTTTTAAAGATCATTTTTAATTTTATAGGTATACTATCTTCTATAAACACATAAAACTGTTTAATAGAGTATAGATTGGGAAATTGACCTTATTTAACCTGAATGGAAAGTTTAGTAAGACTTCTATTTCTATCTATCTGGTTAAATATGGTATAATATTTCATAATTTTAAGAGTATTGAATATTATTATACTATTTAGTTATAGGAGTTGTAGATGTTTTTAAAAAAGGATATAGAAAAAGATATTTACCGAAAACGAAGTAAAATAGCAGTTGAAGCTTTAAAAAAAAATGAGTTTGATGCTTTCTATGTAGATAATTCAGAAGAGGCTTTAACCAGAATAACGGCACTAATTCCTGATAATGCTACCATAGGTATTGGTGGCTCAGTAACAATTAGAGAAATAGGATTAGCTGAAATTTTACAAAAGAAGGATTGTGTTATATTTGCTGATTGGAATGATCCATTATCAAAAGCGGAAAAGATGAAAATAAGGAAAGCCACTCTTAACAGCGATATTTACCTTACCAGCAGTAATGCTATTACCCTCAAAGGACAATTAGTAAATATTGATGGAACAGGGAATAGAGTAGCGGCTATGATTTTTGGTCCAAAAAAGATAATTATTGTAGCCGGTGTCAATAAAATTGTGGATAATTTAGATGAAGCTTTTGCCAGGATAAGAAATATTGCTGGACCTCTGAATGGAAAAAGATTAAATCTGAATACTCCCTGTGCTTTAACAGGAAGATGTACTGATTGCCAGAATCCTCAAAGAATGTGTAAGGTTTCTGTAGTTATGGAAAAGAAACCAAACTTATCAGATATTACTGTAATTATTATTGGAGAAAGCTTAGGATTTTAATCATTATTTAGATTTTTATATCTATTGATTAATAATACAATATTATGGTTTTGGAAAGATAAAAAAATATTGAGAGATGATTTAAAATTATATTGTTTGGAATAATTGAGGAGAGGATATTTTTATGAAAGCAATAATCCTTTGTGCTGGAAAAGGAACTCGCTTAAGGCCTTTAACTTATACCAGTGCCAAGCATTTGATTCCTCTGGCAAATAAACCTGCCCTGGAATACGGTATTGAGAAGATTATTGAATGTGGTATTAGAGAAATTGGTATAATAATTGGAGAGGAAACTGGTGAAGATATCAGGATGGCAATGGGTGATGGGAAGAGATGGGAAATAAAAATAAGTTATATTCTGCAAGCAGAACCACTTGGTCTAGCTCATGCTGTAAAAATTGCCCATAATTTTCTGCAGGATGAAACTTTTTTAATGTTTTTGGGCGATAATTTATTAAAAAATAGTATAAATCAGTATCGCCAGAAATTTGAAAAAAGTAAATCCAATGCCTTTGTATTATTAACAAAAGTAGAGAATCCAGAACAGTTTGGTGTAGTTGAACTTAAAGATAATAAGATCATTAGAATGGTAGAAAAACCTAAGATACCAAGAACTGATTTGGCATTAATTGGTGTTTATTTTTTTGATAAGACTATACATCAAGCTGTTAATAATATTAAACCTTCTGCTAGAGGTGAATTAGAAATAACAGATGCTATTCAATGGCTGGTAGATAATCAATATAATGTAGAAGCAGAAATTATTGAGGGTTGGTGGAAAGATACTGGAAAACCAGAGGATATCATTGAAGCAAATAGACTAATTTTGGAAGGCATTCCTCGAGATTTAGAGAAAGCTAAAATTGATAATAAATCAAAAGTATTTGGTAGAGTTAATTTAGCCAGAGATGTTGAAATTATTAATTCAACAGTACTGGGACCAGTAATTATTGGCCAAAATGCTAGAATAATTAATTCTTATATTGGACCTTTTACCTCATTATCCAGAGGAGTTGAAGTAGAGGATAGTGAAATTGAATACAGTGTTATTATGGCTAATACCCAGATAAAAAATGTAACACATCGTATGCAAAATTGTCTGATTGGAAAGGACGTTCGCATTTATCGTTCAAAAGATATTCCTATAGTTTATAGATTTGTGTTAGCAGATGAGAGTAGGATCCGTTTAATTTAATTATATCAGGTAAAAAAATAATCTGGGGTACATTTTTTGTTTTTTAGTTAAAAATTAATTAATGATTGGATACCTATGCTATAGAAAAGATAAAAAAAATAAAATACCAGTATAGGTTTAAAACGAGAATCCTATCCGACCATAAAGACGGTAAGGTAATTTTTGAGTGATTGGTTTTCCTACTCCCAGAGATAATATTATTTCATCAGTATACCTTTGTTTGAATATTAAATCTATCTCAGCACCAATAGAAATATTTATATCTTCTAGAGCAGGGAATATTGTTCTATCCCAGGCATGTCCTGCATCTAAAAATATTTTTCCAGAAACTTGCTCTAAAAAAGTGGAGGCTTGCTTGAATCCAATCTTTCTCTCCATCATTTTTATGGGAAAACGATATTCTAGAGAGCTAAGGAATAGATGATTTCCGGAAAAAGATGAGTCTGGGAATCCTCTTAAAGAGAAGTAATCAGTATTTATTGAACCAAGGTCCTGAGCAGAAAAGTTTCCCCCAAGATTAAATTTTATATCTTTGTTTAGCTCGTTTGAAACAAAGCCAGCTACCAGTCGTAATGCCATAACCTGATGCTGCAGAGGCAGTGGAAAGTATTTTCTGCCATCAAAGAGTACTTTATAGAATAAAGAATCATCATTTAGCAAGGGAATAGCATATTGATAATTCAGTGAAAAAGAATTTCCTATTTCAGCACTTATGGATCCTCGATATTTTTCGGTATCATTATAACCATACTTTAAAATTAGGGAATTAACTGTTGGTATATCTTTGGTAAAATCATCATTTTCGGTATTATTGTTAGATAATGAGTACTCTCTTTGTACACCTATGGTAATATTTTTAGTGTAAAGTCGACCAGAATCCTGTTTAGTAGTGTAACCACTATCAATAAATTTTAGTGAGAATTGAAAATCAGAAAATGAGGACGTTTCTCCCTTCCATGTAAATGATAGTAACGGTTTAGACCTACGATGTGAAAATTGGAAATCATAAAATAAAGAATCATTAAAAAGACTATAGGCAAATGTTAGGGGTATATTGTAATACCCCAAATAATCCTGAGCTAGAGTGGAAAAACCAAGGTAAAAATTTTGTTCATTAATATTTATATAAGGAGTCCAATAAGTTGGAATGATACTATCCCTGGGAGAATAGCTTTTCAAGGTATAGTTAGTATTAAGTTCTTGAACATTGCTTGATAACTTTAACTGATTATTGTCTTCACTTTCTTTTAATATGGATGGTGGAAAATAGACTACATTATTTTTAATAGCCGGATAGTTTATTGAGGAATATATCTCAGGTTTATCCATTAATTCCCAAAGCATATCATCAATTTTGATTAAATGTAGTTCATATCCTGAAGAGTGGTATTGTATAAAAGCCATCTCTTTCCCATCTGGAGAGGCAGAGGGCTCAAAAGCGCCAGTAGTTACATTGGTTAAGCGATAGAACTGATCATTAGGTAGAGAATAAGCATATAAATTGAATATATTGCTTCGGTCAGAAGAGAAAAAAAGGTATTGACCATCATAAGACCAGTTTGGATTAATATCTGTATGATGGTCAAAAGTAATTGGTTTAACAGATTGTATTTGTTGGCAATTATCAAGAGTAATTATATAAATATCCTGGTAACCTTTGTGCCATAAAGAGAAGGCAATTTTATCACCATGGGGTGACCAAACGGGTTGGGAAATCTGGATTCCATCTTTAAAATCAGTCAAATATATCAAATCAGAAAAAGAGATTGTTTTATTTTGTAACAAATTATTTTCAAGTTGTGGCATATCAAAAGATAGCAATATAAGATTATTAGTTCCTGCTTCATTTATAACTGCAGCTAACTTTCCTATCAAGGGATCAGGGTGCCAGGCCGGGTCTTTGATTCTCATCTTTTCAGTCAGTTTAGATTGCTTACCAGTATTTAAATTATATAAAAATAGGTCGTGGAAAGCATAATAGTGTTGGTATTGAATTAATTTAGAATAAATCAGATATTGGTAGTTTGGTGATAGACAGTATGAGATACCCTGTCCAGCAGTTCTTTTTATTAAAATGCTTTCTTTTTTTGAATTAAAATCGTATTTGCGAATAGTTGGATAAAGGTGTGGTGTCAAAACCTTATAAACAAGATAGGATTTTTGTTTTTCTTCATCTATTAACCATGATGGATTCTCAACCCAATACTGGTGAGCGGTAATTTGCTCAGATTTGGTGATATCATTATATTTAATGATTTGTTCAATTTGTTGTCTAAAATATTTCTCTTTTTCACCTTTCCATTCTTGAAAAAGTTCATTTTGATCAATTCCTAAAACTTTTTTTAAAGTCCAATTCATTCCCAACAGCGGTAAGGAGGAAAACTTTTTGCTAATAGCAATTAGTTTTTCTTCTCCATATTGATTTGCAATAAAGTGAATCAGGGATTGTCCATAAATATAAGGAGCATTTCCTCCTGGCCAAGATACCAGATATCCTCCCTCTAATTGATCCAGTCTTTTTAATTGATTTTCTAAAAAATCAGTTCTGAGATACATCTCGTATCTACTATCCTGAAGACGTCCCCCAGTAGATAATTTGCTTTCATTGTAAATGGCTAATCCTTCAGTGGACCAGAGAGGCTGCAAGGCATTAGGAGCAATAATTTGACCTAAAAAAAAGCGCATAAAAGTGGTTAATTTATTGGTCATATCAAAATGAGCTAAGTGTGTATATTCATGAGCTATCAATATTCTAAGCCAGCTTTCAAATTTAGTGTCGAATATTTCAGGTCCTGGAGCGGTCAGATTAACACGAATAACACGATGAGGAATTGTTGAAGCAAAGCCATAAGTAGAATCTCTGAAATCTTCCAAAATAATGGTAAATTTTTGGTCAGAATGATAAGGCTTTCCTAACTGCGAAGTTATTTTAAGGTAGATTTCGTCAGCTATTTCAGCAATATTAATGGCAATATGCTTATATTGAAATGATTTTTTATCTGTAATTTCTGCTGGAAAGATTACAGAGCAGTATTGACCATCTAATACATTCCAGGTGATTGATGGATCGTAGTTTTGGGCATAAGATGATAGTTGAAAATAATTGTGAAAAAATAAGCTTAATAAAGAATAAAATAATAGTGAAAAGAGGAAAAAAATTGTAAGTACAAAAAAGAATTTTTTATCAATGTGTTTATATCTATACATAGTTTCCTATAAGCTTACTTTTTTAAATTATATCTTTTTTTTAAAACTCTTACAATTAATTAATAATACTTTGGAAATAATTTCATTAATCAGGTATAATAAAAAAGATTTTTAGGAAGATCGGGGGTAACGAGTGTATGGTAAAAAAAGAAAAAATATTTAAGAAAAGTAATCACTATAAAAAAAAGTTTTTTGATATTCTTTTCTATACTATTAGTGTCATTGTTATCATAGTATTATTGTTTATCGGATTAAGACAGAGAGGCTTATTACCAATATCATGGATTGATAATAGTCCGTCTAGCCAAATCGCAAATATATCAGAAGCAGTTAAGAATAGAAGAGATAATTTTCATATTATCAATGCTCATGAACATGTGCAAAATGAAAAAAATATACCTCTGCTTCAAAAAGCTATGGAAGATTGTCAGATTAAAAAGATGGTATTACTGGGAACCTCTGATTTTACCTTTTTCTTAAATCCTGATTATGGCTTTACCGGTTACGAGGAAAACAACGAGTTTATTATTAAATTGAGTCAAGAATATCCTGATAAATTTGCTGCCTTGGTAACTCTGGATCCCTGTGATGAAAATAAGATGGTAAAATTAAAAAATTATATAAAGAATGGAGTAGCCGGGGTCAAACTATATAATGGACATGGTAGTTTTTATGATTTATTTTTTCAGATGTCTCTAATTGATTCTGGAATGATGGAAATATATGCTTATTGTGAACAAGAACACATTCCTATACTTTATCATATTAATATTGGACGTTTTTCAACAGAATTTGAGCATATTTTACAGGAATTTCCACAATTAACCATAATTGCTCCTCATTTTATGCTCTCAACCAGTAATTTGACTCGCTTAGATTATTTTATGCGAGAATATCCCCAATTATATCTTGATATTAGCTTTGGATATCCCGATTTCTTAGTTGCTGGATTTGGTAGAATTTCCAATAATTATAGTGCATTTCATGACTTTATGGTAACTTATAAGGATAGAATAACCTATGGAACTGATCTAGTGATAACTACCTATAGAGCCAAGAATAGGGCTTTTATTGATGATGTACATTTAGCTTATATGGATTTACTGGAAAAAGAAGACTTTATCCTTCCTTCCAGCATATATAACATGATGTCAAAAGATGCTCGTAATAATGTTGATACATCCAGAGTTTATCGAGGTTTAAATCTTGATGATGAGACATTGAGAATGATTTATCATGATAATGCAGAACGGTTATTTTTTAGTAAATAAACTTTTCTTACCTAATTAACATATAGAATAGTTTTTAGGGAATCTAGAAGAATTTGATGGTATAATTTAAATTGTAAGTAAAATTTATTAAGAGAAAAATATTTAGAGAAGAAGGAGAAAAAATCTCCTGTGTTTTTTACCAAAGTAATATTGACTGCCTTTTTTATTTCTTATATTATTACTCCTTTTATTGCTCGGTTAGGGAAAAAGCAAAATTTTGTAGATAAACCCGGATATCGCAAAATACATAGTGATGCTATTCCCAATCTTGGGGGACTGGTTATTTTTTTTGGTTTTCTATTTAGTATACTATTATTTGTATCTTTTCCAGAGCAAGTAAGGGCATTGATTGCAGGAAGTATTATCATTCTATTGTTAGGTATTGTGGACGATATTGCTGATTTAAAACCCCTGAAAAAATTTGTAATTCAAATGATGCCAGCTCTATTATTTATTGCTTATCATAATGATCTAATTATCCAGTTTATAATTCAAAAATTATCCTTTTTAAATATCATGGGATATCTATTATATCCTATATTGTTATTATGGATTGTTGGGATTACTAATTCAATTAATCTAATTGACGGATTAGATGGCCTGGCTTCCGGAATATCGGTGATTTCCTTATTTGCTTTTTTAATGTTAGGGTTTTTAGTTGATAAAAGCTTTCAAGTATATAACCTTCTAAATGCAGCACTTTTGGGTAGTATTATTGCTTTTTTTCGTTATAATTTCTATCCAGCCCAGATATTTTTAGGAGATTCTGGAAGTACATTTTCGGGATTCCTTATAGCTTCTACCTCTTCATTATGGGTAATTTACTCAGAGAAGGTAATATTTTTTATAATTCCAGTTATTATTTTAGCCTTACCTATAATTGATACTTTTTTTGCTATATGGCGCAGATACAGAAGCCATAAGCCCATTTTTCAAGCAGACCAAGGTCATTTGCACCACCGATTGTTAAAGAGAGGAATTTCTCATCGTAATGTTGTTTTAATTCTAATGTCTATAAGTTTTATTTGTAGTATAATTGCTTTAAGTATTGCCTGGTTTATTTAAATTGTTGATACTTTAATAAAATATATGAAGATTAACTAATAAGGAGAGAATCGATGTCGGCCAGAAGAAAGAAAGTCTTGGTTACCGGAGGTGCCGGATTTATTGGATCGCATATTGTTGATTTATTAATTAATAATGGTTATGAACTGATAATTATAGATGATTTATCATCTGGAAAGAAGGAAAATATTAATCCAAAAGCTCGTTTTTATCAGATTAATATTAGTGATCCCTGTATAAAAGAAATTTTTAATACTGAGAAACCAGATTATGTTTGCCATCAAGCTGCTCAAGTAAGTGTTTCCTATTCAGTCCATAATCCTAAATTGGATGCCCAATGTAATATTATAGGATTATTAAATTTATTGGAAAATTCTTTGGAGAATAAAGTAAAAGGTATTGTTTTTGCTTCCAGTGGTGGAACAGTGTATGGAGAATGTAAATCACTTCCTATTGTGGAAAATGCTCCTCTTTATCCCACTTCTCCTTACGGAATTTCTAAAATGGCTTCTGAATTTTACCTTGATTTTTATTATCGAACCTATAACTTAAAATATATTTCTTTACGCTATGGTAATGTGTATGGACCAAGACAGGATCCCTTAGGTGAAGCTGGCGTTATTGCTATTTTTATAGCGAAAATGTTAAAAGGAGAGCCCCCTATTATTAATGGCGATGGTGAATATATTAGAGATTATATCTATGTAAAAGATATTGCTAACGCTTGTTTACTCAGTATAAAAAATATGTTAAAATTAGCAGAGTTAAAAAATAAAAAAACAATAAAAAAAATCTTTAATTCTGTTAATGTTGGAACAGGTATGGGAATATCAGTAAATCAGCTTTATTCTTCTTTGCAAGGAATAATAGGATTTAACAAAAAGGCAATACATGGTCCCCCTCGGATTGGAGATTTAAGAAAGAATATTCTAGATAGTAATTTAGCAGAGCAAAAAATAGGATGGAAGGCTCAATATGGTTTAGCAGAAGGATTGAGGAAAACAGTAGAATGGTTTAAGCTACAGGAGAGATTTAGTAAATAATATAGTTAAATATTTTAATTATAAAAATTTTGAATTTAAGAATTTTTATAAAAGCTAAGTTTGCTTATCATAGATATTAGAATGTATTCAATTGACCATAGTACAACTTTTTTAAGAAACAAGTTTAATAATAATTGTTTTATTTAATATTTTGGAGGACTTTTTGTCTGAGTGGATTAATTCTCTAATTAAGATTGCAGGTATTTTTATTGCTGGTATATTAATGATATTGTTAGGGAAGTATAACCAGAAGAAAAAGCTGGTTCCTGGATTGAAGGTATTTTTTCAAATTATTATAGCGCTTTTAATTATTGCAGTTGGAATTAAAATAGAGTTTTTAAGAAATTATTCTGGTGGATATTGGTATCTTAATAATCTGTCTATACCAATTACCATTATATGGTTACTTACTATTACTAATTCAATAGGACAAACTGATGAATTAGGTGATATCACCCCAATCACTGTTTTCATTGCTGCTTTAACCTTTTTTATTGTATCTATTTTTCAACAACAGGGACTAATAATTGCGGAAGTATTATCAGCATTGTTAATTATTTTTTCTTTAGCAATTATTTTATTAAAGAGAAGAAACACATTAGAACAGAATAATTATTTTTCTTCTTATTATATGTTTTTTGGATTTATATTGGCTATTATTGCTATTGTTGGGGTTTTAAAAAGTACTGCCGCCTTAACCCTTTTAACACCACTATTAATTCTAGGATTTCCCATAGTTGATACCTCCTATTCTTTCATTGCTAATTATTTAAGAGATGATTATCTGGGAAATGTCAGTGAGAGTAGATTAAGACAACAGTTGATCGAACAGGGATTCTCCTGGAAAGGAGCCAATATGATTATCATAGCTTCCTGTATATATTTAAGTATTGTTGCAGTAATTGTATCAGTTAAAGAGGATTTATATTTATTTACAGCTATGATTGGAACCGGATACCTTGTCTATTACTGGATAAGCAAAAGAGTGCTAAATGGGCAGAGTATAATTGATGTTGATGAATATAGGCAGAAAGTGGAGTTATTTGGTGTACCAATTGATCGGATGAATTGCAATAAAGTTTTAGAACGAATTGATGGATTTGTTAAGGAGAGACAGTCTCATTTTGTTATTACTCCGGATACATTGGCAATACTAAGAGCCAGGAAAGATAGACAGTATTTGGATATAGCTAAAAAAGCAGATCTGGTTACACCAGATGGTGCAGGAATATTGTGGGCAACTGCTTTTCTGAATGAACCATTGCCAGAACGTATTACCGGGATTGATATGATTAATTATATTTGTCAGCTAGCAGTTAAAAAGAAATATAAAATATATTTATTAGGTGCTGAAGCTAAAGTTATTAAAAAAGCAGTCGAAAATTTAGAAGAGAAATACCCAGGTATTGAAATTGTTGGATATCATCATGGTTATTTCAATAATATCTCGATACAGAGAAGTAATCAAGAAATTGAAAGTGATATTATAAAAGATATAGTAGTAAAAAAACCTGATTTTTTATTGGTAGGAATGGGAGTGCCAAAACAGGAAATTTGGATATATAAATATAAAGACAAATTAGGTGTTCCTGTTTGCATTGGTATAGGAGGAAGCTTTGATGTTCTTTCCGGAAAAATACCAAGAGCTCCCTTATGGATGCAAAACCATGGTATGGAATGGATTTTTCGCTTAATTAAAGAACCGAAAAGATTAAAAAGGGCGATTCTGTTGCCTTGTTTTATCTGGCTGGTCTTATTAGGTAAAATTGAGTTGTTATTTCGGGAAGAAAGATAAATTATTAGTGATGCATTAAAGGTTGTTAATAATAATTTATAATGGTAAATAGTTATATCAAAAACAGCTAATTATTATCTTAATTTAGGAACATTAAGTTTTAATAAACCTTAATTAATATAAGGATTGAGAAATTTATTCCTCCCACATTTAAAATGCAAAAAAATAGAATCAAACCATTAAAACATCTATAGTCTTATAAGATAAGACGATATTTTGCAATAGCATAAATATTTAAAAACATCTCACTATAGAATAATATACTGCTAACAGTGCTTTAATTATTATTTTAAAAAGGACAAAAAAATGAGGATATGGGTCAAAGCAGGAATAATTTTTTTTACCCTAATAATTGAATTAGTAATGGCAAATATCCTGACCTTTGATGTAGTAAAGCCTGATTTGATGTTAATTGTGATTATCTGTTTATCATTTTTATCCAACTCCGAAGGAGGTATTATAATCGGTTTTACTGGAGGACTAGCAAAAGATATTTTTTCGGTTAATTTATTAGGTACCCATGCCTTAGTAAAAACAATAATTGGATATATATCAGGAATAATAAGAGAAAGGATATTCTATCAGCATTTGCTCTGGATAATAACCATTGTAACTTTTTTGTTTACTTTTTTGAATAATATTCTTATTTACTATTTGCTAGAATCATTACATAATGATTATAATTTTATAGCAATTTTTATGAAACATATAGTGTTGCAAGCGATAATTAATAGTATCTTAGCACCCATTATTTTTATAAGCATCAGAAAAATATGTACTTATCTTCAAAGGCGGAGTTAAGGTATGTTTAGCCAGAAAAGTAAGAAATTAAGCAAAGAGATAACCGAAAAAAGGTTAAATGATTTTTTTATATTAATAATTTTATGTTTTGTGATTGTTATAATCAATCTCTGGTATTTACAGATAATTAGAGGTAAAGAATTTGAACAAAAAGCAATTAATAATTGTATTCGTTCATTAGTTGAAGAGGCACCACGCGGGGAAGTTTATGACCGGAATGGCAAATTGTTAGTAACTAATAGGCCGGCAGTAAACTTTTCTGTAATACCTGCCGAGATAAGTGATTATCAAACCATGTCAGATAATCTTAGTTTAATTATATTCATGGATTCTTCTAGCATTCTTGATAAAATTAGAAGCAGTAAGCAAAATCCCTTCCATGCTTTAACCATAAAAAGAGACCTGGAAAAGGATAAGATAATTACTATAGAAGAACAGAAGTATAAATTTAAAGGTTCCTTGTTGACTGTTCAACCAGAAAGAAAATATCTTTATCAAAATTTAGCATCACATGTGCTGGGATATGTCAATGAAATTAGCGAAGAAGAATTAAACGCCCCTACCTTTAGTCATCTAAGTGGCGGGGATATTGTAGGAAAATCAGGATTAGAACGTTATTATGATTCATATTTAAGAGGTGAGAAAGGGAAAAAAGATGTTGAAGTAGATGCTTTGGGTCGAGAAATTACCACCATTGAGATTAAAAATCCTGTTGCCGGAAATGATATTTACCTGACTCTTGATTGTGAATTACAGCAATATATTGAACAACAAATGTTTGAAAAGAAAGGATCGGTAATAGTTAGTGAACCATTTACAGGTAAAATACTGGCTATGGTTAGCTATCCAGATTATAATCCTAATATTTTTACTCAGCAAATGACTACAGCACAATGGCAAGAAATTGCTCAAAATAAAGATAATGTTTTATGTAATCGCAATCTACACAGTATTTATCCCCCAGGTTCAGTATTTAAAGTCATTACTGCTATTGCCGCTATAGAAGAAGGGATCGTAAACTTGGGTAGTAGCATCTATTGTCCGGGATATTATCAGGTTGGAGATCTATCATTTAAATGCTGGAAAGAAAGCGGGCATGGCAAACAGGCTATAATTGAAGCAATTGCTAATTCATGTAATGTATTTTTTTATACCATCGGACAAAAGTTAGGCATTGACAAACTAAATTATTATACAAAGTTATTAGGACTTGGTGAAAAGACCGGTATAGATTTACCAGGAGAGCTGGAAGGGTTGGTACCTTCAGAAGATTGGAAAAGAGATTTTTATAACCAGTCTTGGTATCCTGGTGATACTGTTAATATGTCTATTGGTCAGGGATTTTTGCTGGTTACGCCTTTACAAATTCATAATATGCTCAGTTTAATTGCTAATGAAGGCTTATTTTTTAGATTCTATCATGTTGAAAAAATTATTTCCCAGTCTGGAGAAATTATAAAGGAATTTGAACCGCAATTAATAAATAAAATTGATATATCTCAAAATACCTTTCAAATTATCAAAGAGGGTATGAAAAAGGTTGTTGAGAACGGAACTGGGCGTTTGGCAAATATTGAAGAGATAAAAATTGCCGGGAAAACAGGCACTGCTCAGAATCCACAGGGAGAGAATCATGCCTGGTTTATTGGTTTTGCTCCTTATGATAATCCCGAAATATGTGTTACCGTACTGATAGAACATGGAGGAGATGGAAGCACTGTCGCTGCTCCTCTTGCTGGTAACATTATAAGAAAATATTTTCAACTAAAATATAATCAAATAGCTAAAGCTGAGCAATTTTAATATTATTCAAAGAGGATTCTTATGCCAGAGATAAAATCATCGCATTTTTTATCAGATAAATCATTTTTAAATCAGAATCTTCGTTTAGTTAAACATATTGATTATACTCTTATATTTTCAGTTATAGATCTTTGTATTTTAGGTTTATTGGTTATTTATAGCACCACACATCAGGAAATTGTTAATGAGGGAGCAATCCAATTTACTAAGAGCCAATTAATATATATATTGGTTGGTTTATTTTTTTGTTTTTTTGTAGCTATAATTGATTATCATGATATATCCAAAATTGCTATTCCACTTTATTTTCTGTCCATAATTATACTTGTTTATGTACTTATTTCTGGAAAAGAAACTGGAGGTTCACGACGTTGGATTCAGTTAGCAGGTAATAGATTTCAACCTGCAGAGTTCGCCAAGATTGCCTTAATTATTTTTTTATCAGATTTTTTAAGTCGGCAAAAAGATAAGCTTTCTGATTTTCTTTATTTTACTTTACCCTTTTTATTTACCGGATTATTAATGTTATTAATATATAAGCAACCAGACTTAGGCACGGCAATGGTTTTTTTTGCTATTACCTTATTTATGATTTTTATTACAGGGATTAGTTGGAAATATATTATTATAGTTTTTTTGATATTACTATCCTTATTTCCAATTATCTGGTCTTTTTTAAGGGATTACCAGAGAAATAGAATAATACTTTTTTTAAATCCAGAAATGGATCCCTTAGGTGCAGGGTATAATATTATTCAATCAAAAGTAGCAATTGGTTCCGGTGGACTATTTGGTCAAGGGCTATTTAGTGGCATTCAAAGCCAATTAAAATTCTTACCAGCACAACACACTGACTTTGTTTTTTCTGTTATTGGGGAAGAATTAGGATTCATTGGTGCACTATTATTGTTATCCCTATTTATTTTAGTATTACGGAAAGGAATTAGAATTGCTCAGGAAGCACCTGACTTATTAGGGACTTTTATGGCTACTGGAGTTACTTCTTTTATGTTTGTTCATATTTTGATTAATATAGGGATGTCTATGGGTTTGATGCCAGCGACTGGTTTGCCATTGCCATTTATCAGTTATGGCGGTACTTTTATGATTACTAACTTTATTGCTATAGGATTGCTGCTTAATATACATTTAAGAAGTATCTTTACTTAATTATTTTAATCAGGGAAAGGTGATAGAAGATAATAAACAGAAAGAGCATAAATAGTAAAAAATACAGGATGATAATCAATAGAATATTAGAAAAAGTAGAAAAACCAGGTCGGTATACAGGCAAAGAATATAATGAAATTGTAAAGAAAAATGATTCTCAATTGATTAAAATAGCCCTAGCTTTTCCAGATTTATATGAGATAGGCATGAGTTATTTGGGTTTTAAAATTCTATATGATATCATAAACAAGCGTGAAGATTCATGGGCAGAAAGAGTTTACTCACCCGCAGTTGACTTAGAAAAATGTTTAATTAATGAAGAAATGGCACTTTTTTCTCTGGAGAGCTTTAGACCTTTAAGTGAATTTGATATTATTGGTTTTAGCTTACAGTATGAATTAAGCTATACTAATGTTCTAAATATTCTCAATTTAGGAAAAATACCTTTACGTTCCATTGAACGAGATACAACAAATCCTTTAATAATTGCAGGTGGTCCTTCTGCTTTTAATCCTGAACCATTAGCTGATTTTATAGATTTATTTGTTATCGGTGATGGAGAAGAAATTATTCACGAGATTATAGATGTTTATAAAGAATGGTCAAAGAAAAGGGAGCCAAAAAATAAAAAAGAACTTTTAACTAAACTTGTAGATATAACTGGTGTTTATATTCCAGGTTTTTATAAGGTAGAATATCATCCTGATGGCAGGATAAAGTCCTATCTGAAAACTGAAAAAAAAGCTCCATTAAAAATAAAAAAAAGATTATTAAAAAACATAGATCAGGCAGCTTTCCCAATTTCTCCAATTGTACCAAATATAGATATTGTTCATAATAGAATTACTTTAGAAATATTTAGAGGTTGTACTCGTGGCTGTCGATTTTGTCAGGCTGGTTTCATATATCGACCAGTCAGAGAAAGATCTGTTGAATGTTTATTAGAATTAGCCGAAAACAGTTTTGTTAACACTGGATATGAAGAGATTTCATTATCTTCCTTGAGTTCCAGTGATTACAGCCAGATTGATAATTTAATAAAAATGATGGTTGACCGTTATCAAGATAAAGGAGTTGGTATTTCCTTACCATCTTTAAGGATAGACAATTTTTCTGTACATTTAGCAATACAGACTCAGAGGGTAAGAAAAACTGGCTTAACTTTTGCTCCGGAAGCAGGTACTGAAAGAATGAATAAAATAATAAATAAGAATGTTTGTGAAAATGACTTATATCGCACTTTACAATATGCTTTTCAAATGGGTTGGAGAAGAGTAAAGCTCTATTTTATGATAGGTTTACCAGCTGAAACATGGAATGATATTGATGGCATTGTTAAATTAATAAAAAAGGTAGAAATGATGGGCAGAGAAAAAGTAGGAAGAAAATTTTCATTAAATGTTAGCATCAATGCCCTGATTCCTAAATCTCATACTCCTTTTCAGTGGATTGCCCAAGAGAGAGAAGATCAATTACTAAAGAAATTTAATTACATTACCAGAATTGTTAGAAGTAGCAATGTTACTTGTAATTTTCCTAATGTAAGGTTAACATTATTGGAAGCTGTTTTCTCTAGAGGCGATCGGAGATTAGGTAATGTATTAGAAGAAGCTTATAGAAAAGGATGTAAATTTGATTCCTGGCAGGAACATTTTAATTTTAATGGCTGGCAGGAATCTTTTAAAAAATATGATTTAAATGTTTCTTTTTATGCCCATCGCAAGAGGGAGAAAGAAGAAATATTGCCTTGGGATATAATAGATTGCGGTGTCAAAAAGCAATATTTATGGAGTGAGTGGGAGAAAGCTGTCCGAGAAATTAATACCAAAGATTGCCGATTATCTCAATGTAATAGATGTGGATTAGAAAATGTATGTATGGAAATAGGCACAAAGAATTTTAAGAATTCTTTAAACTGTTAATAATTTAAGCTGTAAAGAAATGTGAGATTCTATGTCATACCTGTATCGGATAAAATACAGAAAGAATGGACCTTTGAAATTTATTTCTCATCTTGATTTAAATTTATTAGTGAGAAGGATATTGTTGAGAGCAAAAATGCCAGTGGAATTGACACAAGGCTATAATCCCAGGATTAAAGTTTCCTTTGGTCCAGCTTTACCTCTTGGTGTAGAGGGATGGCAGGAAATTATGGAAATTACATTAACAAAACTATTAACGAAAGAAAAATTAAAAGATGTAATTAACAAAGTTGCTCCATCTGGATTTCAAGTACTGGAAATTGAGCAGGTTTTAAATAAGGGGATCCCATTAAGTAAGTTACTAAAGTATGCCTCATATTTAATTTATTTAATATTAATTAATAATATGGAAGAAAATAGAAAAATATATTATCGGAATAAGATTGATTATAATGTTAAATATATATTAAATAAAGGTGAGATTAAAACTATAAAAGAAACAAAAAAAGGATTAAAAGAAATAGATTTACGACCTTATATCCACAAAATGACTATCCTACCGAACAGTTATGATGGGATAATTATTAATTTAATAGAAAATATTAAATCAGGAGAATGTATTAATCCCAATTTAATAATTAACAGTTTAATTGATGATGTTAAGGAATATTTTTTGATTAAAAAAATTATTCGTGAGAAAATTATTATTAATTAATTGTACAATTATGAATATTTATATTCATAATTAAAAGAAAATTTATTTATAATGGACTTTAAGTGTTGAGAATAAAGGTTAATTAATATTTATTAATTAATTTTATATTTTAAAAAGTTTTAAAGAGGAAGGTGACTCCTGAATTATGGAGTATAGAGCTAAGCAAGTAATCATTGATAGCAGTTTAGGTGAGGAGCGGATTGCTATATTAGAAAATAATAAGTTAGTGGAAATATACATTGAAAGATTGGAAGATAAAAAGATTATTGGAAATATATATAAAGGAAAGGTGATGAATGTTTTACCAGGTATAGAAGCCGCTTTTATTGATATAGGAATAGATAGAAATGCTTTTTTGCATTTGAATGATGTTATACAATCATTTGGTCGTAAAAATGACAAAGATAATGATATAAACAAATTAATTAAAATGGGACAGGAAATTGATGTTCAGGTTGTAAAAGAAGCGATTATACCGAAAGGAGCAAAGGTTACTACAAATATCAGCTTGCCAGGGCGTTATCTTGTTTTGATGCCGAATAACAATTCCATAGCTGCTTCTAGAAGAATTGAACAGGAGGAAGAAAGGGAAAGACTGAAAAAAATTGTTCAGCGAATCAAGAAAAATGAATACGGTTTTATTGTTAGAACTGCTGCTGCTGGGAAAAGCGAAGAAGATCTGTTACCAGATATGGATTTTCTTGTCCGTTTATGGAATAAAATTCAAAAGAGAAGTAGAAGAGTTAAAGCACCTTTATTACTTCATGAAGACTTAAGCCTAACTTATAGAGTAATTAGAGATTTATTTACAGAAGAGATTGATGAATTTGTAGTAAATTCTGAACAAGAATATGAAAAAATAATTAATTATCTTGATACACTCTTTTTATTAGAGTTAAAACCAAGAGTTTCTTATTATGATGGAGATAAACCAATATTTGAGGTGTATAACATAGAAAAGGAAATCAATAAGGCATTAGAGAAAAAAATATGGTTAAAATGCGGTGGTTATCTTGTTTTTGATGAAGTTGAAGCCTTGACTGTAATTGATGTAAATACCGGGAAATATGTAGGCGGCAAAAAAATGCGTAATACTATTTTAAAAACAAATTTGCAGGCAGCTGAGGAAATTGCCAGACAATTAAGGCTAAGAGATATCGGTGGAATTATTGTAATTGATTTTATTGATATGGATAACAAGGAAGACAAGGAAAAAGTTATAAATAAGTTAGAAAATGAATTAAAAAAAGATAGAACAAAATCAAATATTGTACAAACCACTGAATTAGGATTAGTTGAAATGACCAGAAAGCGTTCCAAAAGAGATCTGGATTCATTACTAAGAACAGCCTGCCCATATTGTACAGGAAGCGGACGTATTCTATCCCCTGAAACAGTGAGCAATCAAGTAATACATAAACTGGAAGATTTAGGTAAGAATTCTAAAGCAGAGGCAATTTTGTTAGGTGTAAATCCTGAAGTAGAAGAAGCACTCTCTGCAGGTAAGATGTTATTAATAAAACAGTTAGAACGAGATTTTAGAAAAAATATCTATATTAAAGCGCTAACAGATCTTCATATTGAAAAAATTAAAGTTATTGCTGTTGGAAAAACAAAAGACATAAAAAAGATTTTAAAAGTATTATAAGATTGGATATTTATTTAACATCATATATGTGGATATACAAAGTTATTTGAATTAAATCTTAAAATCTGTTGACAGGTTAAGACATATATGATAAATTTTATAAGCTACATACGCACTGGATAGGTTAAAAAGCAGAAGCTACCTTTTCAGGCGATTTATTTATGCAGGAGGAGTTAACAAAGATGCATGCCATAATTGCAACGGGAGGGAAACAATATCTAATTAAAGAGGGAGATATAATAAAAGTTGAGAAATTGGAGTCTGAAGTAGGAGAAAATATAAAATTTGAACAGATATTAATGCTGGAAAAAGATGGTAAATATAATTTTGGTGTACCCTTAATTGAGAAAGGTTTTGTTGAAGGAAAAGTATTGAGACATGGAAAAGCAAAAAAGATAATAATATTAAAATATAAACCAAAGAAAAAATATCAAAGAAAAATTGGCCATAGACAAATATTTACAGAAATAAAAATTGAAAAAATAAATGGTTAAGGGATAAAATGAGAAATAAGTGTTTCATTAAAGTGAGCAAATGAGGTGAGGTAATATGGCTCATAAAAAAGGACAGGGATCAGCAAAAAATGGTCGTGATAGTATTTCCAAACGACTTGGTGTTAAAAGATATGACGGACAGTTTGTTCGTAGTGGTAATATAATTGTTAGACAAAGAGGAACCAGGATACTCCCTGGTAAGAATGTCGGACGTGGAAAGGATGATACATTATTTGCTCTTATTGATGGTTATGTTACCTTCAGAACTACGGGAAAAAAGAGAAAACAAGTGACTATTGTGACCTATGCCACAGAAGCATAGCACATTATAAAAACCCCTGAGTTTTAACATAACTCAGGGGTTTTTTATTAATTAATTTTTAGTAGCTATTAATTTACTTATAGAATGAAGAAATGTTAGAGAAAAAAATAATATAATACTAATTAGTAATAATTTAAGAAGATTATTGAAGATTATAACTAATTTTGAATTAGGCAAGGCTTTATGGTTAATATAAGTATATATAAAAAGCGAAATAACCTAAAAAGGGTAAATTTATGTTTATTGATGAAATAATAATAAATGTTAAAGCTGGAAAGGGTGGTGATGGTTGCGTCAGTTTTCGAAGAGAACGGTTTATACCAAGAGGTGGTCCTGATGGTGGTGATGGAGGAAGAGGAGGAAATGTATTTATTCAAGTTGATTCACAAATAAAAACCTTAATTGAATATAAAAGGAATCCCCATCACAAAGCAGAAAATGGGGAAGGAGGAAGTGGTCGTAAAAAGAATGGTAAAAAAGGTAAGGATTTAATTTTAAGAGTCCCGGTGGGAACTGTTGTGGAAAATATGAAAGATCATAATATTATTGCAGATTTATCTGAGCCTGGGGAAAGAGTTTGTGTTGCCTATGGCGGATCAGGGGGGAAAGGTAATTATCGTTTTAGAAATTCAATTATTCAATCACCTAGGTTTGCCCAGAAAGGAGAATTTGGAGAAGAAAAAACTGTTAAATTAAACTTGAAATTAATTGCGGATGCTGCTTTAATAGGATTCCCTAACGTTGGTAAATCAACCCTCTTATCTAGAGTATCTGCAGCTAAACCTAAAATCGCAGATTACCCCTTTACAACCATTGAACCTTATTTGGGTATAGTATATGTTGATAGCTATAACCAGTTCATTCTTGCTGATATTCCGGGATTGATTGAGGGAGCTCATCAAGGAGCGGGATTGGGGATTCGCTTTTTAAAGCATATTGAAAGAACTAAAGTTCTTGTTCATATGATTGATGGATCAAAAATATCTGAAAAAAACATTATGGAAGATTATACTACCGTAAAGAATGAATTGAAGCAGTTTTCACAAAGCTTGAAAAATAAAAAAGAATTAATTGTAATTAATAAATGTGACTTACCAGAAGTGGAAAAAAGGATAGAAGAGATAAGAAATATTTTTTCTAAAAAGAGTAAAAATATATTTTTTATTTCAGCTGTTACTGGTAAAGGTGTTCAAGAATTGATTTATCAAATATTTAAAAACATTAATCTTGTTGAAAAAAAGGAGTTAACACCTGTTTTTCATCCACAAAACAAGATTGCTCATTATAGGTATAAGCCCGCCTTTATTATCAGGAGAGAAGGGAAGCAGTTTGTGATAGAAGGAGAAAAAATAAGTAAATTAGTTTATCAGTATGATCTAGCTAATCCTCAGGCATTAAAATATTTGCAGGAGAAATTAAAAGGTTTGGGAATTGAGAAAGTACTTAAACAAAAAGGGGCTCGAGATGGAGACATAGTAAGAATTGGCGAAAAGGAATTTTACTTTTTTTCTTAGGCAAGTTATGATATTATGTAAAACAAGAAAAATGGTAAATCAGTAAAAAAGATTTTTTAAAATATGAAAAAGTAAAATCTAGAAATTAGCAATGGAATGGTTGGATAAAGATTCTCAAAGTTACTTATCATAATTATATTATAATTAATAATTTAGAAATAATGGTTCCATTTTATTATTTGATCAGTGAAGGTAAGGATGTTTTATATAAACCTATACGAGAAATATGATTATTCACAGAAAGATATAGTTAAAAGTAAGAGATTGTTAATACCCTATGTATTTTATTTAATTTTGTTAATAATTCTTTTTTGTACTATTTTTAACACATTTTCTATCGCTTTAGAAAGTAAAAAATTTGCAGTATATTATTTTAATAACCTAACGGGTAGTCATGATTGGGAGTGGTTAGAAAAGGGATTCCCTGATATGTTATGTCAAACTTTCTCTCAATCAGAAAAAATTAACCATGTTCCTATAGAGGAAATTGAAAAACTAACAGATATAGATAATGAATCCTATCATAGACTGGCAGAAACAAGGGATTTAAATTTGTTTCGTTCTTTAAGTAATTTATTGAAGTCAGATCTGATATTTACTGCATCTTTTTCCCTGAAACAGAAAGAATTTCTTAGCTTCAACTTAATTATGTATCAGGCACAGCTTGATGAACTATTTGAGCTTAAAGAGATGACAGTAATACCAGAAGATTTATTCTATTTAAAAGAAAATATTGCTAGAGCTATTTTACAGGAAGCGAAGGTATTAATTGATGATGAATTGGACATTAATCTGAAAAAAAATATTTCTTCATCTTTGATAGCATTAAGGAATTACTATCAATCCATAGAATATAAAAATAAGGCTATAGCAGAATATCAAGGTGTAGACTTTCCAAGTAAACCTTTCTGGAAAGAAGCAATGAATTATGGTGAAAAAGCTGTTTCAGAAGATCCATATTTTGCGGAAGCTTATTATCTATTATCTCAAATATACGAAAGGACCAAATGGACTTTCCGAGAAATTACTAGTCTTGAGAAGTTTATTGAAACTGCTAAGAATAATACCAATATTAAAGTAAGTTATCAGAGGTTATCAGAAGCTTTCTATCGCTTAGCGTATTCTAAATATGAGCAAAATGATATTACTTCTGCTCTAGAATATTCAGAAGATGCTATATTCTATCAAGCAAATAATGTTAAAGCCAGAATATTTTTAATGCGGCTTTATTATGATACTGGACAAATATCTAAAGCTTTAGAACAAGCAGAGGAAATAAAAAAAATTGAGACAGGAAATCAAGACATTGAATGGTTTTTTAGACAATACCAACAAGCTGAAATATATGGCAAGGAAACATATGAATTATACGTCACTGGATATAATGCCTATAGCAATAAGAAATGGGTTGATGCTATTAGTCTATTAACGAAAGCCATAAATCTTAATCAAGAGTTTAAAGAAGCGCATTATTTTCTGGGATTAAGCTATTATCATGCTGGAGATATAATAAATTCGATTAGATATTTAGAAGAAGCCGTCAGATTAGATCCCTTTGATAGTAATGCAAGAATATATCTAAATAAAGCAATAGAAGAAAGGGAATTTGGTAGGGAAGCAGTTTGGACATTTAATCAGGGTTATCAATACTATATTTCTGGTGAATATGAAGAGGCATTACTTCGGTTTAAAGAATCTGCTCAAAAGAATCCAAATTTTGAGAAAACTAGGATTTATTTGATGCGAACTTATTATCATTTAAACCAAATGGATGAATATCTGGCAGAAAGAGAAAGAATAGGTGGAGATAAGGTTTTCGATATTGATTGGGAAAAAGAATACTATCAATTAGCTTATAATTTTTATTCTTTAGGTAATTATGAAATAGCACTTGATAAATTGAATGAAGTTCTGGAAGTAAATCCAGATTTTTTAGAAGCTAGATTTCTTATAGCAGAAACATTATATAACTTGGGTAAATATAACGAAGCAAATCAACATTATAAATACATAATAAATAATTATATCGATTCTATGTATTATGAAAATGCTTTATTAGGTAATGGTTGGTGTAGTTATTTGTTGGGAGATTATGCAGAAGCAGAAATATCACTGGAATTATTGGTAAAAAATTATTCTGGAAGTACACTTTATCAAGAAGGGATTTATAAGTTAGGAAAGATATATTTTCAGCAAAAGAAATATACTCCAACCATCAATCTTTATGAAAATTTATTAGTAGTTGATTCTTTAGTAGGGTTTGATAAATTTGAAATTAGATATATTTTAGGGCAATCCTACTTCTGGGAAGGCATTTACGATAGAGCCAAAGTTTATTTTGCAGATATTATAAATAATAAACCTAGTTTTGAATTAATAGATGAAACCAGATATTATTACAGTTATGCATTATTTAGAGAGGGCAATTATCAAGAAGCTAGAAAAATATTAGAGGAACTAGTAAAAAAAGAAAGTCAGATTAAAGATGAAACATCATATCTTTTAGCGAGAGTTCTGTTAGAACAAAAAGAATATGATAGGGTGATAGATATTAATAGCTCTTTGATAGAGAAGACCAAGGATATTGATATGTTGGAAAGGCTATTATTCGATTTAGGTTTAGCTTATTCTAGAAAAGGAGAAGATAGTAAAGCAATACTTTTTTTTGAGAGAGCATTAAATCAGTTTCGTGATGGAGAATTATCCAAAATTGTTTCCCTGGAACTTGCTCAGAGTTATTATCATTTAGGTCAGTATCAGGAGGTACTAACAATTTTAGATGATTTAGACAGTAAAGAAGCGTTAGAACTTAAAATTGATGCAGCAAGCAAGATGAATAATGAAGAAAAGTTACTTGATCTTTACCGGGGATTTTCTAATCAATATCCAGATGGTTCTCTAGCTATAGAGGGATTTTTTTCAATGGCCAAATCTAAATATGAAAAGGGTGAGTACCAGGAAGCTCTTAATTTATTTCAAGAAATAGAAAGTATGATTACTCAGGCAAAGATGAGGCAAGAAATTATATATTGGCAAGGACTCAGTCTTTATCGTTTAGAAAATTACTTGAAAGCAGAAGAATATTTCCAGAGCGTGGATCATTTTGCTGGTGACGAAATAGCCATAAGATCTCTGTATATGGTTGGCGAAACCTGCTATAAACAGGAAAAATATTCTGAGGCAATTCAACATTATCAAGATTTTTTAAAATATTATAGTTCACATTCTTTGGCAGCACATGCAAAATATAGTGTGAGTTGGAGTTATTTAAATATAAAAGATTACTCAAAGGCTATAGAATCATTTAGTAATCTTGTTCAAGACTTTCCTGATAGTCAGTTTACAGAAGAAAGTAATTTTTTAATAGGAAAGATATATTTTTTAGCTAATAATAATAATGATTCCAGAGTGACATTACAGGAATTTATGATGGACTATGCTGAGAGTAATTTTGCCGAAGAAGCCCTTTATATTGTAGCACAAATTTATTTAGATGAAGAAAAATGGATAGATAGTATTATAAATTTTGAAAAATTAATTGATCAATTTCCAGATAGCCATTATCTACCTGGATCATTATATGGTCTTTGTTTGAGTTACTTTAAAAAAGGAGAATATGAGAAAGCTTTACACGTTGGGGATAGATACCTGGATAATATACCTACAGGTGTGTTTGTCTGTGACATTTTATATATAACTTCAATTTGCCTGGAAGACTTGGGATATCAGTCTCAAGCGAAAGAAAGGTATGAAATAATAATGAAAAATTGCTCGGATACTTCTTATGTTGATAGTGTAAAAAGACAATTAGAATAAGCGGGAGAAAAGCAGAGATTTGTCCATACTGAAAGCGTAAGCAAGATAGATTTATAACTTATTATATTAGTATGTTAATAATATTGATAATATAACAGAAAGGTAAAGATATTTTATAACTTTGGAGGAGGCAACTTAGTAATGTTTGAATTATTTAATAAAGGCGGTTTTTTGATGTACCCCATATTTTTCTGTTCCTTGCTAGCCATTGCAATTTTCTTTGAGAGGATGTTTTATTTAAAAAGTATTAAAACTTCTACCAGAAAATTTAGTAGTCGTATCAGCGATTTGATTAGAAAAGGAAATATTAATTTTGCAATTAC
The DNA here is from genome assembly GCA_028717805.1 of Atribacterota bacterium. Classification (NCBI taxonomy): domain Bacteria; kingdom Pseudomonadati; phylum Atribacterota; species Atribacterota bacterium. The sequence continues at coordinate 70,549 of JAQUNC010000003.1, read as the reverse complement.
TGCCTGTCGTAAAAACTATTCACCCATATCACAAATAATTTTATCAGCTTTATTGAAATATGGTAGCTCAAGGGGAGAGATAAAAGAAACAATTGAAGATACTGCTAATCAGGAAATATCAATTCTAGAAAAAAACTTACCGGTACTGGCTACTGTAGGAAATATTGCTCCTCTGTTAGGTTTGTTGGGTACCGTATTTGGTATGATAAAAGGATTCCAGGTAATTTCATCAATGGGTGTTGGGAATCCCGAAGCTCTAGCTGGAGCAATTTCAGAGGCTTTATTAACTACAGCTTTTGGACTTTCAGTGGCTATTCCTACTATCGTTGCTTATAATTATCTGATAAATAGAGTAGATAGACAGATAAAAGAAATGGAAGCAACTAGCATAGAGATTTTAGAATTATTATCTATTAAGAGGGAAGTTAATGAGGAGGAAGTGAAAATAGATGAAATTTTATCATCCCAATAGTAAGACTCTTAAATTTGATTTAACTCCATTAATTGATGTAGTATTTTTGCTACTTATCTTTTTTATGTTAACTACCACATTTATAAATGTAGAAAGTGGAGTTAAAGTAGATTTACCCAGTGGTGATTTTGCAGCTGTAAATGAGCAAAGGAATGTAGTTGTTACTATTACTGAGAATAACGTAATTTACGTTAATAATCGATTAATCGATCCAAATAATTTATCTGAGATAGTGAGAGAAGAAATTAAAGATAGCTCTAAATCTCTGGTTGTTTTAGAGGCAGATCAAAATATTACTCATGGCAAAGTTGTTAGAGTTATGGACCTTATAAAGAAAGGTGGAGCAGAAAGGATTGCCATAGCTACTAAACCAAGAGAAGAGTAATTAGGAAAGATAAAATTTAAATAAGGTGATTAATAAAAAAAATGGTAGGATATAGATCAGAAAGAAGAAAACAGCGTTCAAAGAGTTTTTTAGGGCGTTCATTCCTAATTTCATTAATTCTTAATATTATATTCATTCTAGCTTTTAATAATTTTATATCTTTTGATTTTATAAATATTCCAGAAATAGAAGAAATAATAATGGTTACTTTAGTAGAACTACCTTCCATTCAAAATCCTACTACTGTTAGACCTGAGATTACTAGGGAAGAACCAATAGCAGAGATAAGCGTTAGACCGAGAGTAGAGCCCTCATTACCTGAACCAGCCAAAATACAGGAAATTGAAACTAAGCCAATGGTGGAAAGACAGGAAATACAAGAAGAAAGCAGTCCTAGGGTTGAAGTAAAAATGCCAGAGATTGATATTCAAGCTAAGGAAGAAATAGCGCCGATTAAGGAAGAAATATCGTTAAGGCATGACGTGCAAATAGCAGCAAGAGACTTGAGTCCTAGTATTGCTAGTAGAAGGGAAATTGAGGGAGAAGTATTAGAAGAAGGAGAATTTGAAATTCAAGCTAAGCTGGGTTTAGAAGGAAGAGAACGTATTGAATCTACTTATGGGACAGTTGTAACTCCTGGCGAATTCAGTACTTTACCAAAAACAGTAGAAAAAGAATCTCCTTTTGGCAAAAGAGCACTGGCGATTATGGTCGATAATGCCAGGGATTCTAGGCCGCAAAGTGGATTAGAAAATGCAAATATTGTCTATGAAGTACTTGCAGAAGGTGGAATCACACGTTTTTTAGCTATTTTTGCCACACAAGAAGCTGATAAAGTTGGGCCTATTCGAAGCGCTAGGCCATATTTTATTACTAAAACTCTTGAGCATAATGCTATTTATGTACATGCTGGAGAAAGTCCTGATGCAGCAATATTTATAAGAGAAGAAAGAATAGATGATATCAATGAATTAATTCATTTTCAGCCTTTTTGGAGAATTCAGGAACGTAAACCTCCTCATAATCTTTATTCTTCCACTGAACGACTTAGAGAAGAAGCCAAGAGATTGGGTTATATTGAAATGGTCAATAAAGGTGACTACCAATTTGAAATTGATTCAAATGAAAAACTTAACGGGAAAGAAGTTAATAAGATAGATATTAAATATAATGTTAATTATACTGTTAGTTATAAATATATCCCTGAAATTCAAAGATATATTAGATTTATAAATGAAGAGCCTCATGTTGATATTGAAACAGGTAGGCAGCTACAGGCTAAAAATATTATTATTCAACATAGTGATAAAAAGATATTGGATTCTGAAGGTAGGCTGGCCATCGATTTTATTGGTACTGGAACTGGATTAATTATTTATAATGGTAAATCAGAAGAGATTACCTGGTCTAAAGAAACATTAAGTTCTAAAACATACTTTTTTAATAAAGATGGAAACAGACTGGCAATTCAACCTGGAAATGTCTGGATACAGATAATTCATCCAGATACAGAAATAATATATTAATTTTTAATAACATGAATATAAAAAGATTTTAAATGAATGAAAGATTTTTGAATACTGATAATAATAATCAACAAAAGGATTTAATAGAATCTTTTTTGGAATATCTAACACTAGAAAGAGGATTATCATCTAATACCATTATTTCCTATCGTTATGATTTGTTAAAGTACCATGAATTTATAGTAAATAAAAAACAACTATCTTTTCAAGACGTGAATAGAGATATTGTTTCTCAATATTATCATTATTTATATCAGATTAATTTATCTATTAATTCTATTTTTCGTAATTTAATTGCTTTGAAAATGTTTTATCGTTTTTTACTTTCTGAAGGGCATATACAGAATGATTTAACTAGATTTATCGAATTCCCTAGATTACAAAAAAAATTACCTGAAGCCTTGAATTTAAAAGAATTAGATAAACTTTTAGCTGAAAGAAATTTTACAGGACTGTTAGGAAAGAGAGATCAGGCTATCATTGAACTTTTATATGCTACTGGTATGAGAGTTACAGAATTAATAACACTTAAAAGGAATGATATTAATCTGGATCATCAATTATTAAAATGTATTGGTAAGGGAAATAAGGAAAGGTGGATTCCCTTTACCGATAGAGCACACAGTATCTTAACTGATTATCTTCAATTAATTAGACCAAAATTAATAAAAAAAGAGGATTCAAATAGATTGTTTTTAAATAATAATGGTAAACCCATCACTCGCCAGGCTATTTTCTATTTAATAAAGAATTATGCCAGGAAATCTGGAATTAGAAAGAAAGTAACGCCTCATACATTAAGGCATACCCTGGCTACTCATTTAATTGAGAATGGAGCAGACTTAAGAACAGTACAGGAGATGTTAGGACATTCGGATATTTCAACGACTCAGATATACACTCATGTGAGTAGAAAGTGGATTAAAGAAGAATATTTTAAGGCTTTTCCTAGGATATAGTAGTAATATGTAGTCTTAAATAGTATGAGAAAAATAAGAATGATAGGGGGATTTTAATGAGAGAAATTCTTCAAAAGATTACAGAAAGCATCCAATCAATCAGAGAATATACTAAAATCAAACCAGAACTTGCCATTATCCTTGGTACTGGATTAGGCAGACTTGCCGAGGATATCGAAAATAGTGTGCTAATACCATATGATAAGATTAAAAATTTCCCTATTTCTACTGTTCCGGGACATAGTGGTAATCTGGTTATGGGCAAATTGGAAGATAAATTAGTAGTTGCAATGCAGGGTAGATTTCACTATTATGAAGGCTATAGTATGCAAGAAATAACCTTTCCAGTACGCGTAATGAGGGAATTGGGAGCCAAGATAATTATCATATCTAATGCGTCGGGAGGAATGAATCGCTCTTTTCAAAGGGGAGATTTAATGCTCATATATGATCATATTAATTTAATGGGTGATAATCCTTTGATTGGACCGAATGATGAAAAAATAGGTCCACGTTTTCCAGATATGTCTGAAGTATATGATAAAGAACTAATTTCCCTATCTGAGGAAATTGCTCTTAAAGATGGTATAAAATTGCACAAAGGAGTTTACGCAGGATTAACAGGACCAATGTTGGAGACTCCTGCAGAGTATAGAATGCTTATTAAAATTGGTGCTGATGCTGTAGGCATGTCAACAATTCCTGAAGTAATTGTAGCAAATCATATGAATATGCGAGTATTAGGTATTTCATGTATAACTGATTTAGCGATAGATGGAGTAGTAGAAAAGGTTCATTTTCAAGAAATATTAGATGCAGCTGCTCATTCAGAGCCTTTAATGACTCATATTGTAAAAAAGGTAATAAAGAATATTGTTATATAATTTGATTAAAGTCGGTTTTTTATCAACACTTCCAGTAACAGAGTTAAGAGGAGCGATACCTGTTGGTTTGAACATTTACAATTTACCGGTATTGCCAACCTATATATTTGCGGTATTAGGAAATATAATTCCGGCATTGTTTTTACTGATGTATCTAAAATCATTTTCTGAATTTTTAAGAAAATGGCCTATCTTTGATATATTTTTTTCTTGGTTATTTAGAAGAACTGGTAAATATGAAAAAAAATATGAAAAATATGGAGCATTATTTTTGTTCTTTTTTGTTGCCATTCCTTTTCCTGGAACAGGAGTTTGGACCGGTTCAGTAGCAGCTTTCTTATTTGGAATACGTTTCTGTTATGCTTTCCCAATGATGGTAGGAGGTGTGGTTAGTGCGGGAATAATTGTTACTCTGGCAAATATGGGTATCATTAATCTTTTTACTTAATTAAGAAAGTTATTGATAAAAAAACATATAAAAATGGAATTATAACGAATATGATAACAAGAACCATTGAATGGAAAGATAACAAAGTATTGATGATTGATCAAAGGCAATTACCTCATAAATATGAAATATTGACCTGTACAACTTATTATGAGGTTATAAAAGCCATAAAGAGTATGGCTATCAGGGGTGCTCCCGCTATCGGTGTTGCTGCTGCCTATGGGATGGCTCTGGCAGCAAGTACTATCAAAGAAAAAAATAAAACTATTTTTATCAATGAGTTAAGAAAAGCAAAAATTGAATTGTCAAAATCCAGGCCTACTGCGGTTAATTTATTTTGGGCTTTAGAAGAAATATGGAATTTAGTCGTCAGTTCAGATGAATCAATAGATGGTTTAAGAAAAAAAATATTGCTTAAAGCAGAAAGTTTAGCTGAACAGGATATTAAAACTAATTATCGTATTGGGGAAAATGGATTAATACTTTTTCAGGATGGAGATAGCATATTAACTCATTGTAATGCTGGATCACTGGCTACTGTTTTTTACGGTACTGCTTTAGGTGTTATACGTTCAGTTTTTAAAAAAAAGAAAAATATTAAAGTATATATAGATGAAACTCGTCCTGTTTTGCAAGGAGCCAGATTAACTGCCTGGGAACTTAAAATTGATAAAATACCTGTTACTCTTATATGTGATTCTGTGGCTGGATTTTTAATGTATCAGAGAAAAATTGATAAAGTTATTGTAGGAGCTGATCGAATTGCTATCAATGGTGATGTAGCAAATAAAATAGGTACCTATAGTATTTCTGAGTTAGCAAAAAACCATAGTATTCCTTTCTATGTAGCTGCTCCGATCTCAACCATTGATTTTAATATAGAAAATGGGAAAGATATACCAATTGAAGAAAGAGATTCCCTAGAAGTTACTAAAATTATGGATAAGAAAATTGCTCCAGACGATATTGCTGTATATAATCCGGCTTTTGATGTCACTCCCAATAAAAATATAACTGCAATTATTACTGAATTTGGTGTATTTAAACCGCCTTATAGGAAAACGTTAGGGTCTTTCTTAGCAAAATATATAAAAAAAGAAAAGGATTGGTGAAAGAATTGCAAAATCAAGATAAGTTTTTAATTAGTGGTGGCATTCCGCTACAAGGTATAGTGGTAATTGATGGTGCAAAAAATTCTACTCTTTCCATAATGGCAGCATGTCTTTTAACAAGTGAGATAAGTATTTTAGAAAATGTACCACAATTAAAAGATGTCTACAGCATGATAGAGGTTATAAAAACTCTTGGAATTAAAGTGGAATGGAAAGATAGTAGTACCTTGTATATAGATCCTGATGATTTTAATAATTACGAAGCACCATATGAATTAGTTAAAACGATGAGGGCTTCTTTTTTAGTAATGGGTCCTTTATTAGCTAGATTAAAAAAAGCCAGGATATCTCTTCCAGGTGGATGTGCCATTGGTGCTAGACCAGTTGACTTTCATTTAAAAGGATTTCGAGCACTCGGAGCAAATATTATTACTGAAAAGGGATATATTCAAGCAGAGGTTAAAAGATTAAGTGGGAATGATATTTATTTTGATTTTCCAAGTCTGGGAGCTACTGAAAACATTATGATGGCTGCTTCATTAGCTGATGGCATTACTATGATTGAAAATGCAGCAAAAGATCCTGAAGTAATCGAACTGGGTACTTTTTTAAATAAAATGGGAGCAAAAGTAAATGGACTTGGTACTGATATTGTCACTATTTCGGGAGTAAAAAAATTAAAAGGTGTTCATTACCGTATTATTCCAGATAGAATTGAAGCAGGAACTTATATGGTAGCGGCTGCAATTACTGGAGGAACCATAGAAATTAAACATGTTAATCCTTATTATCTAAAATCATGTATTGTAAAATTAGAAGAAGCTGGTATAAAGATTGATACTAAAGAGGATGATAGTGTAATTATTTCTAATTCGGGTATTCTAAAATCAGTTGATATAAAAACAATGCCATTTCCGGGATTTCCTACTGATATGCAAGCCCAATTTATGGCTTTAATGTCCATTGCAAATGGTACGAGTATTATTACTGAAAATGTTTTTGAAAATCGTTTTGCTCATGCTGGTGATTTGAGAAGGATGGGAGCAGATATAAAAATCGAAGGTAGAAATAGTATTATCAAAGGTGTAAAAAAACTTAGTGCCGCTCCCGTTATGGCTTCCGATTTAAGAGGTGGCGCTGCCCTGGTTCTGGCAGGATTGGCGGCAGAAGGAACTACTGAAATAAGCAGAATATATCATATTGACAGAGGCTATGTTAAGATGGAAGATAAGTTAAGAAAGCTGGGAGCCAAGATAAAAAGAGGTTAGTAACAATTAAAGTACGACAAAATATATTTTATTTATGGTAAAATATTAAATGGTTTGTATAAATAATAATTAGTATTGATGCACTAGCAAATGAGATTTAGAGGAGGTACTTTTATATATGCTAGGAATGGATAAAAGTTTAGGAATTGATTTAGGGACAGTTAGTGTATTAATTTATCAAAAAGGCAAAGGAATAGTATTGCAAGAACCTTCTGTTGTATCAATATATCGTGATACTGGAAAAGTATTTGCTGTAGGTAAAGATGCTAAAGAAATGATAGGTAAAACTCCTAGTAATATCATTGCTTTAGAACCTTTGAAAGCAGGGGTAATAGCTGATTATGATGTAACTGAAAAAATGTTAACGTATTTTATAAAAAAAGTATCTTCTAATTCTAGATTATTTCGACCACAAGTAGTAATATGTGTTCCGGCGGGCGGTACTGAGGTAGAAAAGAGAGCAGCCTTAGAAGCTGCGATTCAAGCTGGTGCTAAGAAAGCTTATCTAGTAGAGGAATCTATCTCTGCTGCAATTGGTGCCGGATTAGATATTAGCGAACCTTATGGCAATATGGTTGTTGATGTGGGGGGAGGAACAACAGATATTGCAGTCATTTCCTTAGGTGGAATTGTAGAGAGTGAGTCATTGAGAATAGCAGGTAATAATTTTGATGAAGATATAATAAAATATATTAAAAACAAATATAACTTAATGATTGGTGAAAAAACTGCTGAAAATTTAAAAATCGAAATTGGTACAGCAATGGAACCAGAAAATGAAATGTTTGCTGAAATTAGAGGAAGAGATCTTATTTCAGGATTGCCTAAAACTATAGAAGTAGGTTCATCAGAGGTGCTAGAGGCAATTTCAAAAAGTTTAGAAGCAATACTAGATTCTATTAGAATGGTTTTGGAAAGAACACCACCAGAATTAGCTGCTGATATTGCTGATAAGGGAATGGTGCTAACCGGTGGAGGTTCATTATTGAGAAATTTTGATGTTTTACTGACCAAAGTAAATAAAATACCAGCTTATGTTGCTGAAAATCCAATATCTTGTGTTGCTTTAGGAGCTGGTAAGGTATTGGATCAGATACATTTACTGAAACAGGGATTAATCAGTAGCAGCCATCGTTAATATAACCTACTAATAATAATTAAAAAGAATAATATTATGATATTTTTGAATAAAAACCAATTATATAAACCTTTAGTTTGGAAATTTTTTTATATTCTATTAATATCCATAGTTTTCAATATTTCTATTCCCATATATGCAATTACTGAAAACTATGGAGAATTTATTACAATTGATGAAATACATTCTGGAATGAAAGGAATAGGTAAAACAGTATTTTCAGGTATAAAAATAGAGGAATTTGAAGTTGAGGTTATAGATGTTATTCACGGAACAGGAATTTCCCATCCTTATATATTAGTAAAATTAAGTGGAGATAAAATTGATAATAATGGTGGAATTTCCGCAGGTATGAGTGGAAGTCCGGTCTATTTCGAAGGAAAATTAGCTGGAGCAATATCGCATGCCTGGGAAATGAGCGAACACAACTTATGTCTTATAACTCCAATAGATATGATGTTAACTCTGTTTGATTATATAGGAAAAGAAAAACAGAATGTGTATTCTAATGCCTCTATCAATAGTGCTATTATTTCTTTAGACTTTAATGAAAACCTAAAAATAAAATTAACAGATTTAGAAGCAATATTAAATTCAATATACAATTTTCGATATATTCAATCACCTCTATTAATTGGTGGTTTTAGAGAGCGAGCTAGCGATTATATAAAAAATAATCTACAGGAATATGGAATTACTTTAATACAAACCATATCTGAATTTCCAGATATTAGTAATGAGTTAGAAATTAATACTGGTATGAAAAAAATATTACCTGGATCAGCTGTTGGAGTGCAGTTATCTACAGGTGATGTTAGCGCTATTAGCATAGGGACAGCCACTTATTGTAAAGATAATTATGTATTAGCATTTGGACATCCTTTCTTGCATCATGGTAATGTATCTTATCTTTTTTCTGCCGTTTATATTTATCATAGCTTCCCCAGTATTGTAATGCCCTTTAAAATTGGTTCACCCTATCTTTTGTTAGGAGAAGTGATACAAGATAGAAATGCGGGTATCTTAGCTAGAATAAATAGATTTCCTAGCATTGTTTCTTGTAAAATAAATGTGTTTGATTCCGATCGAGATATGAATATTGCCAGTGGAACAAAAGTAATACCACAAAAAGAAATTGTACAAAGCATTGTACCAGCCCTTTTGATTCAATCTGTTGATAATGCTATTGATAGAATAGGTCAAGGAACAGCAAATATTAAGTTTTCTCTTAGATACAATGATGCGGGAAAAATATTACACTATGATAATATTTTTTTCAGTGAAAATGATATAGCAGTAGAAATCAGTCAAGATTTAAACAACTTATTTGATTTATTGTATAATAATTTCTATGAAAGAATAGATTTAAATGAAATTGTAATTAATGTTACCATAAAAGAGCATAACCAAAAAGCTATTATTAAAGAGGTAAAATTAGATATTAAAGAATGTCATCCAGGGGATATTATTGAAATCCCGATTATAATTACTCCTTTTAGACAAGCTGATGAAGAAAAAATGGTTCAGATAAAACTACCTGATGATATAACTGCTGGTAGTGCTGTAGTAATAGTCAGAGGAGGCTCATCAAAAGAAGAGATAAGTGGTAAATCTATTCCCCAAGATAATCAGAATTATTTGTTAAATGGTTGGCCAGAGATTGAAAAATACCTAAAGGAAAAGGAGAAAAATAACCAGATAATTGCAGAAGTTGTTCTGTTTAATGATAATGAAAGGCCGAACTTAATGATTAGAAATGATACGGATGATATTAAAAATAACTTAAAGGTTATCCTGGATACTAATTTTGTTATAGAAGGATATCATGAGATATTCTTAAATATTAAGAATAAGAATATTAATGAAACGGAGTAAGATATTCATGAAAAATTTTGCCATCATTGCTGCAGCCGGAAATGGAAAGAGATTATACAGTTATAACAGCAAGATGTTAGTGCCGATTTTGGGGAAGCCCCTTCTTTCTTACACCTTAGATAAGTTTGAAGAGGCGAAAAAAATTGATGATATTATACTGGTAATTAGATCTCAAGACCGAAAAAAAATTGAACGAGAAATAATTAAGAAGAATAATTATAGTAAAATTAAGACCATCATTATGGGTGGCACTACCAGACAGGAGTCAGTATTTAATGGATTGATGGCTATTAAGGAAAATGATGGAATTGTTTGTATTCATGATGGTGCTCGTCCATTGTTAAAGAAATGGATGATAGATGAAACAATAAAGATGATTGATATTTTTGATGGAATAATTCTCGCTATCCCAGCTGTTGAAACTATTAAGAAGGTGATATTGTCAGAAATGGCAGTAGATAGAACGGTTGACAGAGATAAGTTCTGGATTGTTCAAACACCTCAGACATTTAGATTAGGTCACATTAAAGAATTTTACCAAAGGGCAATGAAAGAAAATATCCAGGTTACTGATGATTCTGCCATTTTAGAGTATTATGGTGGAAAAGTTGGTATTCTCCGTGGTTCTGAAGAAAATATTAAGGTTACAACGAAAGTTGATCTGTTGTTAGCCGAAGCTTTAATTAAAAAATATTCTTGTTTAAAATAATATGGTAGAAAATGTCCTAAAATTAAAAAGCTATGCCAAAATAAATTTATATTTATATATTGAACGAAAATTAAGTAATGGCTACCATAATATAGAAAATATTATGCAAACTATAGATTTGTATGATGACATATACCTTAAACAAACAGATAATCCAGGTATTTTTATTGAATGTAATAATCCAGAAGTGCCTATAGGTAATAATAGTATAATTTATAAAGCCACTGAAATATTAATGAAAAGTATAAATAAGGGAATAAGGATTTCTATTAATAAACGCATACCAATTGCCGCTGGATTGGGTGGAGGATCATCAAATGTAGGCACCATTTTAATAGGCCTTTGTAAACTTTTTAATTTAAAATTAAACTCATCTCAAATTATTGCTATATCAACCAAATTTGGAATGGATATACCTTTTTTTATAGTTAGAGGTACCATCTTTGCTAGAGGCAGAGGGGAATTAATTGTTCCACTTAAACCCATTTTTCCATCTATTCCTTTAATATTAATTAATCCTGGAATAAAGATTCCAACTAAATGGGCTTATCATCTTTTTGATAAATTCATTGGTAATAATACTAGAACTACTATAGATATTTCTAATCTTTTAAACAAGAAGGAAGCAATCAAGCCTATTGAAATACATAGAATTATTTATAATAGCTTTGATTCTGTTCTTTCTAAAGAATACCCTATAATTGAACAAATGAAAAATAGATTAAAAAGTTTAGGTTCAGTAGTTGTTAATATATCAGGAAGTGGTCCAACAGTATATGGAATTTTTAAACAGCAGAAAGAGATAATTCAAGCTTATCATAAAATTAAAGATGAATATCCCTTTGTCTGTAAAACACAAACAGTGCAAGCTGATAGAATTTTTTTATAGTAAAACATTAAATGGAATAATTTCTTATCAATATTTGTGCTATAAATGAGACAAAATATGAGAATTGGATTTGGTTATGATATACATCCTTTAAAAAAGGGGAAAAAATTGATCCTTGGTGGAGTTAAAATAGACTCTGAAAGAGGTTTAGAAGGATATTCTGATGCTGATGTAGTTATTCATGCTGTTATTGATGCTTTATTAGGAGCTTCTGGACAGGGAGATATCGGTTTGCATTTCCCGACAAATGAAATAAAATGGAAAAACATATCGAGCATGATTTTACTAAGCAACATCTACAAATTAATAAAAAGAAAAAAATATAGAATAAATAATATTGATATTACTATTGTTCTGGAAAAACCTAAATTATTAAATTATTATCCTGATATGAAGAGGAATATAGCAAAGATATTAAAAATAAATGAAGATTATATAAATATCAAAGCCACTACGAATGAAGGAATGGGTATTATTGGTAAAGGAAATGGTATTGCTGCATTTTGTGTTGCTTTATTAGAGAAAATAGTTAATTAATATTTTAAAATATTATCAGGAATGATAATAATCAACTAATTATATTACCTGCTATTCACCTTGTAATATAAAATATGATAAATTAATTACGGAAGGAGTATAAAAGATGAATAATGAAAAAGATAAGGGCTCTCAGAATGAGAAGAACAATAACCTAAAAATATATCCACATATGCTTCCGTTAACAACTTTATTTATTTGGTTTATTGGGATATTAAATGGTAAAGCCTGGGAACATTTGGGTTTAATGATGAATCCTGAAACAAAAGAAATTAAACAGGATTTAATCAAAGCCAAGATATCTATTGATAGTATTGAATTTTTACAAAATAAGATTAAGAATGAACTTAATATAGAAGATAAAAAACAGATAGAAGATATGTTAGCTAATTTACAAATAAATTATGTTGAAAAATATCAAGAAAGTAAAAAAACTATTCAAAAAGAAGAAGGTAGTTAAATTTAGTAGTATTTAGAATTTTTATTTTTAAAAAATAAATTTACCAGGAGGTGAAAACAATGTTGATAAATTATATACTCATAAAGCGATTTAAGATGATAATAAAGTCGTTTGGAATAAGTATTATCTTTACCATTTTACTCCTTGTTAATTCGGAGTATAGTTTTGCTGATGATGCCCAGTCATATTATCAGAATGGATATCAATACTTTTCACAGGGTGACTATAAAAGAGCGGAAGAAAATTATAAAAAAGCTATTGAATTAGATCCCAAATTTGAAAACGCACATTATTGGTTAGGTAAGGTCTACAGACAGACTGGAAAATATAATAACGCTATTACACAGTGGATTGAGGTATTAAAGATAAATCCGAGAAATCCTTATGCTTTTCGATATCTAAATGAGAGTTTTCGTGATACTTCAAGGGTAAGAAGCGGAGTTGCTGGCGATTATTTTTTAGAAGGATTAAAAGTATTAGAGATTGAGGATGATGCATTTTTAAATCAGGATAATATAAGTAGCTATACATTGTTATCTGCAATTCCCTATTTTAAAAAGGCTGTTGAATTAGAAAATAGTATAATAGGAGCTCATTATTGGATGGCTGAAGTTTATCTGACATTATCAAAAAAAATTAGCTGGCAATATACTTCCTTGGCTATAAGTAGTTTTGAAAAGGTTATTGGTATTGAAGAGCAAAATAATCCTTTTCTATTTCAAAGACCTTCAGAATATTGTTATGCTTATCAAGAATTAATTCAAATATTTCAATCTTTGGGTTTAAATGAAAGAAAAGATAATTTATTAAATCAATTAAAAAAGGCAAAATCAATTCCCTTTGAACAGGCTTTGAATAATAAAGGACATAGTGGTTTTAGTTACCCGGATTCCATTGAACTTATTAAAACTGATTCCAAAGAGTTGATAGAGATATGGAGGTATGAAAAGGAAGATAAGGCTTTTAGGATTGTTAATAAAGAAGTTGTTGGCGAAGAAAAATACTATAAATGATGTTATGAAAAAAGTGTGACTTTGTTTTTAAAAATTAAGAAATCAAGGAAAATAAAAATGGAGAATAAGCAAAAAGAAAGAAATGAAACATCCACTGGAGAGAAGGATTTAAGATTAGGAATTATGGGTGGAGTGTTTGATCCTATTCATATAGGACATTTATTCACTGCGGAAGAGGCAAGAATAAAATTAAATTTAGAAAAAGTTATATTTGTTCCCTGTCTTCAACCAACACATAAAAGAAATGAGCAAGTTTCTGATATTAAACATCGATTAAAAATGACTTATCTGGCTATTGAAGGTAATCCCTATTTTGAGGTGTCTGAAATTGAAGTAAATCGCCCAGGTCCATCTTATACCATTGATACCATTAAAGAATTTCGCAAAATCTATGGATGGGAAGCTAACATTTTTTTTATTACCGGCGCAGATGCGTTTTTAGAAATCGATAGTTGGTTCCAAAAAGATGAATTATTAAAACTATGTCAGTTTGTGGCAGCTACTAGACCTGGATATGCTCTGAATAAGCTACATGATAATTTTAAAAAAGTTTTAAAAATTATGGAAATACCAGCTTTGGCTATTTCTTCCACAGATGTTAGATATCGTGTAAGAAATGGTTTAAGTATTAAATATATTGTTTTAGATGAAGTAAGGGAATATATTTATAACCATAAATTATACATATAATATTAATACTGTGAAAGTATACATTGTAAAGAAGTAAGGGAAAGGCAATATTATTATAATGAATCTTGAAAAGATTGAAAGAAAGTTAAAAAAAATAATGAAAAAGACTAGATATCAACATGCTTATAGAGTAAGTTTAGTAGCAGAAAAAATTGCTGAATATTATGATTTACCAGCTGAAAGTGTCAAAATTTCGGGATTAATTCATGATTGTGCCAAAGATTATTCTTATGATGATTTAAATAACTTAATAAAAAAATACGAGATTAAACTTAACGAGGTGGAAAAAAATATTCCTAAAATTTGGCATGCTTATGTTGGTGCAGAGATGGCAAAAGACATTTTTCAAATTGATAATTTTGAAATATTGAATGCAATAAAATATCATAGTACAGCTTCCAGCAAATTAAGTTTAATTGGAAAAGTTGTCTATATAGCTGATAAAATTGAACCAAATAGAAAATCAGTAAAAAAGAAAAAAATTTGGGAGATGGTCTGGAAAGATGTAGATCTAACTATGCTGGAATTACTAAATCAAGAACTCAAACATTTAATTAAGGAAAAATTGGCAATTCATCCTGATACTGTGGATGCAAGGAATAAAATAATAATAGATAGAAGGATTTGTTGATAATGGGAAGAACAGAGAGAAATAACGCATTAAGGAAAAAAGGAAGAAAAAAGATAATTCAAGCTTTATTTTTTGTTCTATTACTAATTATATGTTTTATTTTTTTATATTTTTTAAATATATTTCCATTTCGTTCTGACATCTTAGCTCAAGATAGGTTAAATATATTAGCTGTTGGCACTGATAGTGTTGAAACTAAAGGGAGAGCCGATACCATTTTAATTTTAAGTGTTGCTCCAAAAAATAAAGATACTTTATTATTTTCTATTCCCCGAGATATAAGAGTCATGATTCCAGACCGAGGAATGGATAAAATTAACCATGCTTTTGCTTATGGAGGAATAGATTTATTAGAAAAAACTATTGAAGAGTTTATGGGTATTTCAATTCATTATTATGGCATCGTTGATTTTGAAGGATTTAGCTATATCATAGATGCTTTAAATGGGGTGGATATTTTTGTAGAAAAAGATATGTATTATATTGACAGAGCAGGTTCTTTAAGGATAAATTTAAGAAGTGGACAACAAATTTTAAATGGTGAAAAAGCCTTGGAATATGTCAGGTTTCGATCCGATGCAATGGGTGATTTAGGAAGAATCCAGAGACAGCAAAAATTAATAAATGCAGTAATTGAAAAAATATTAAATTTTGAAAGTATGGCCAAGATTCCAACTATTATTAATAATTTAACTGATTATATTAAAACAAATATGAATCCAAACGAATTAATTGCTCTGGCAAGATTAATGAAAGATGTAGATAGGACAAAAATATGGGTTGAAACAATTCAAGGTGATCCCCAATATATTGATGGTGTAAGTTATTTGGTAGCTGATGATAATGATGTAAAAAAGCGTGTCCAAAATTTAATTGAAAATAAATATAGAGGATTTAACATTGAAGTACTAAATGGAAACAGAATGCCTGGCAGTGCTCATAGAGTTGCTAACAAAATAAAAGAGCTTGGCTTTAATATAGTTAATATAGATAATGCTGACCACTTTGACTATCAAAAAACCGTTCTTATTATTTACTCAAAAGATCTAAAACTGGAAAATTATGTAACACAATTTTTTAATGATATAGAAATTATTCGCAAAGAACAGCCATATAATGGCTTAGATATGACTATAATAGTTGGTAAAAATATGGTATACTAAAATAGTTTATATTTGTTAATTATAGTTTGTATTGCTTATTTTTAAAAAGATGCTGGTAATAGGAGAGGAGTATTTGATTAAAAATAGCAGAAATATTGTCATATTTTTTGCTAAAGTATTAGAAGAAAAAAAAGCTAAAGATACTATTATTCTGGACATAAGAAAAATATCAGTTATCGCTGATTATTTTATTATTTCTACCGCCCAATCTAATACTCACTTTAAAATACTTATTAATACTATTATAAAGAATGCTAAGGAGAACAACATTCAAAGAAACTTAAGTTACGAAGGAAGTGAAAATACCGGCTGGGTTTTACTTGATTGCGGTGATATAGTAATTCACTTGTTCTCCGAGGAAAAACGTGATTATTATCATTTGGAACAGCTCTGGCAAGAAGCAAAAAAAATTAAATCCTGGAAATAGTAAAGTGATTATTTTAAAATATCGTTTATAAAATTTTCATAATAAAGAATATGGAGGTGAATTAGTTATGAATATTATGGGAAGAAGTTCAGGTCAGTGGTTAATAGGTTTAATAATTCTAGCAATCGGAATACTATTTTTAGTAGAAAATATATTTGGAATAGAAATGTGGGAAAGAGTTTGGCTTTTTTGGCCTATCATATTCATGCTATGGGGCTTGATGGAAATATTTCAAAAAAAATCTCTCTTTTTTGGACTTATTCTCATGGCAATTGGAATTATCTTTTTATTACGAAATATGGAATTATATCAATGGTCAGATTCAATTTGTAAGTTTTGGCCTATAATTATAATAGCACTTGGTTTTGATCAATTATTAAAAAAACCTGAATCATATACAGTAAAATCATTTCAGAATGAAGGAAAAGGGAAGAAAAGGATAATAACCCAGGATGATGAAATAATATGATAATTGTAAACTTGTGAGGCAGTATGATAGGCACCATTATTAATAGTTTGGCTATTATTTTTGGTTGTATTATTGGATTAATTTTAAAAGGACATTTTCCAAAAAGATTTAGTAATATTCTTTTTCAGGGGATAGGGTTGGTTACCCTATTATTAGGGATTCAAATGGCCATTCAAGCAAAAGATATATTATTGGTTATTCTTTCTCTGGTCATAGGAGGCTTTTTGGGAGAGATTATAGATATAGAGAAGAGATTGGATAATGTAGGTGAGAAAATTAAATCACTTTTTAAACATCAGGTGGGAAAAGAGGAATTCACTAAGGGTTTTATAACTGCTAGTTTGTTATACTGTGTAGGTTCAATGGCAGTAATGGGAGCAATTGAAGAGGGTATCAACGGTAATCCCAATATTTTAATAGCAAAATCTGCTTTAGATGGTATATCTTCTATTATTTTTACTGCTTCTTTGGGAATTGGCGTTTTATTCTCAACGATTCCTGTTTTTTTATACCAGGGAACAATTACTCAAATAGCCTTTTTAGTAAAACATTGGATAACAGCTGATATTATTAATGAAATGACCGCTGTAGGAGGAATACTTATTATTGGATTATCACTTGGAATATTGGAAATTAAAAAAGTCAAAATAGCAAACATTCTGCCTTCTTTGTTAGTCATCATTTTACTAATAACTATAAAAAAAATAATTATTCATAGTTAATGGTAATATTAATAAATAATCTTTATAGCTATAAAATATTTTTTGTCCAAAATAAGAGGAAATAAATATGATAAAGAACAATCAATCTTTATCTTTGTTGGAAGATTTAAAGAGAGAAGATTTAGAAAAGAAAAGAATAATCGTCCGAGTAGATTTTAATGTACCACTAAGTGATGATTCAAAGGTTGAGGATGATACTAGGATTAGAGCTGCTGTAAATACTATAGAATATTTATTAATAAATAATTGTATAGTTATATTAATGAGTCACCTTGGTAGACCAAATGGTACTATTGTAGAAAAAATGAGATTGAATGCGGTTGCTCAGAGTTTAGAAAATATTCTTCAGAGAAAAATAATTAAATTAAGTGATTGCATAGGAGATAGTGTCCAAAAAAATATTTTGGAATCAGTCCCAGGAGATATTATCTTATTAGAAAATTTACGTTTTCATAAGGAAGAAGAAAATAATGATCCTGTATTTGCCCAACAACTTTCTTCGCTAGCGGATATTTATATTAATGATGCTTTTGGTTCAGCTCACCGAGCACATGCTTCAACGGTTGGAATAGCTTCATATTTGCCTGCCTATGCCGGGTTTTTAATGGCTAAAGAAATTAAATCATTAGATAAACTAATTATAAATCCTGAAAAACCCTTTGTTTCAATAATTGGTGGAGCAAAGGTTTCTGATAAGATAGAAATATTAGATAGATTAGTTGAAATTAGCGATACAATATTGATAGGCGGAGGAATGGCGTATACTTTTATTGTTGCTCAGGGATTTAAAATTGGTAAATCTATTTTAGAAGAGAATCGAATTGATTATGTTAAAAAATTGTTAAGTAAGGCAAAAGAAAGTGGGAAAAAAATTGTAATTCCAGAAGATGTACTTGTAGCTAGTGATTTTAGTGCTGATTCTGATAGCTATAATGTATCTATAGAAAAAATTAGCAAAAATATGTTTGGCATGGATATCGGAATAAATACAATTGACTTATTTAAAAAAATTATTAACAATGGTAAGACTATTTTTTGGAATGGCCCTTTAGGTGTTTTTGAAATTGACAAATTTGCTCATGGTACTAATGAAATTGCTAAGCAAATTGCCAGCTTATATGGAAGGGTTTTTTCAGTTATAGGAGGCGGAGATTCCATTGCTGCTATTAATAAACTTAGTCTTGATAAAAAGTTTTCGCATATTTCAACGGGAGGAGGAGCTTCATTGGAATATGTTGCTGGCAGGAAGCTCCCGGGTATTGAAGTATTAAGAAAAAAAGATGAGAAATGATTTTATATAATCATAAAAAAATATCACCTTAATCTTAACAGAAATGATAGTGAGTGAAAAATTTGTTAATGTAGAAAAATAGTAATAAAAATAGACTAATAAAGCGAAGTCTTAAGTGGAAGTGCTTATAGCAACTAACTATCCAAATACTTTTTTCTTGGCAAACCGATTAAAAGTCGGTTTTTTTATAATAAGACCTTATTTGTAGCAAAATATTAGATTAAAACTGTTGCTTGATCTAGAGCAGATATTTTTATTTTAAAAATCTGTAATTATTTATATTAGAAAGTTTATCGTATACTTTATCTACAATTTTTTAAATCTTTTTTTTGGACAATACAATCTATTGACAAATCGAAATTATTAGCTATAATATTACTACCCTAGGGGGGTATATCTGGTATATGGTAAGAGAAATGGAAATTTTGGAAATAAATAAAATAAAGATTCTACATCGCCTAAAAAAAATAGAGGGACAGATTAGAGGAATTCAAAATATGATCATTGACAATAGACCTTGTGCTGATATTCTGATGCAAGTTTCTGCTGTTAAGTCTGCCTTAAATTGCATCAATAAATTGCTGTTGGAAGAGAAAGCATATTCTTGTTTTAAATATTCAGATGATATTTCTATGTACCAGAGTACAATAGATGAAATTATCGAACTTGTTATTAAATTTATCAAATAATTTGACAAAAATTTTTTTGATGAACTATAATTGAACGGAATTAAAAATTGGGAAATAAGGTTAAATTAATGATTTGTCAAATATGTAAAAAAAACGAAGCAACTGTAACTATTGTTAAATTAGTAGGATTATATAAAACAGAACTGCATGTTTGTAAAGAATGTGCTCAATGTCTTTTAGGTAATACAATTTCTTCTTTTTCCTTTTCTCAATATAATATGAATGAGATATTAGATAATCTTTTAGATACATTTGGAAAATATGAAAAAGCAGAAAATTTGGTTAAATTAAGTAATGAAATGAATTGTCCTGATTGCCATATGACTTATAATGAGTTTATACAATCAGGGAAACTTGGTTGCAGTCAATGTTATGAATATTTTAGGAAGCAATTAAAACCAATCTTAGGGAGACTACATGGTCATTTACAACATATCGGAAAAGCCCCTCTTGATACTAAGGAACGATTCCATAAATTAAAAAGAATAAAAAAATTTAAGAATGAGTTGCAGCAGGCCATCTTAAGGGAAGAATATGAAGAAGCAGCTAAACTAAGAGATTTGATTATTAAGGAAGAGAAGACTTTAAAAAATGGAAATAATGAGTAATAAAGATGCAATGCTCATACGTGAATTACGAGATACCACCCCTCAATGGGCTAAAGGGGATGGTCCTTTTAATCATATTGTATTAAGTACCAGAATACGATTAGCTAGAAACATACGTAATATTCCATTTCCCTTTAAAGCAACTAATAATCAGTTAAAGCAGATAATGGGACAAACTGAAAATCTAATAAAAAACAATAAGCATTTTTGCGATTTTAAGATAATTAAAATTGATGATTTAGCTAATATGGATATCCAATTCTTGGTTGAAAAACGTCTAATTAGTATATCTTTAGCTCAGTTAAATTATCCCTATCGCGCTTTTCTTTATAAACCTGATGAGGTGATCAGCATCATGGTGAACGAAGAGGATCATTTTAGAATACAATGCTTGTTACCTGGTTTTCAATTAGAAAAGGTTTGGGAAATTATTAATTGTTATGATGACCAAATTATGAATGAAATTGAATTTGCTTTCAATGAGAATGAAGGTTTTTTGACCTGCTGTCCTACCAATATTGGCACTGGCTTAAGAGCTTCTATCATGTTACATTTACCGGGATTATTAACTATTAACAAATTGAATGATTTAATGACATCTCTTTCTAAGATGGGATACGCAGTGAGGGGATTTTACGGAGAAGGTACAGATTTTCAGGGTAATTTATTTCAGCTATCTAATCAGATAACCTTGGGCTTTAGTGAAGAAGAGATTATTGAAAAATTAAAAAAAGTAAGTAAGCAATTGATTGATGCAGAAGAGAAGGCACGAGAAGAAATAATGTTACACTCCAGAAAAAGAATAGAAGATCAAATTATGCGAGCTTATGGTATATTAACTAATGCCAGGATTATACATATTGTAGAAGCAATCGACCTGTTATCCAAAATTCGATTAGGTATTGAATTAGGTATTATGACTAATATTGGCTATGATATAATTAACAGGCTTATGTTAATTATACAGCCAGGATATATACAACTATTAAGGAATAGTAAAATGAATGAAAGTGAAATAGATTTAGTTAGAGCCGAGTTAGTAAAGGAGTTTATACATTATTAAGGTAGAGAAAAAATATTTAGAGTAAATAATTTTATAAATACTTAAAAAATGGAGAAAAATGAAAAATGTTTAAACGATACACTGAAAAAGTTAGAAAAGTGATTATGATGGCACAAGAAGAAGCGGTCAATCTTAATCATAATTATATAGGTACCGAACATATATTAGTTGGTTTAGTTAAAGAAAATGAAGGAATTGCTGGAAGAATCTTACGTGAATTAGGTGTTGAAGCAGAAAGAGTTACTGAAGAAATAGAAAAAATAGTAGGAAGAGGGAAATATCAAGAAGTAAGCGAAATTACTTTTACTCCAAGAGCAAAGAAGGTATTGGAATTAGCTTCTCAGGAAGCAAGTCGATTAGGTCAAAATTATATAGGAACTGAACATATACTTCTGGGATTAATCAAAGAAGGTAGTGGGGTTGCAACTAGAATCTTAAATGAAATGGGATTAGATTTAGAAAATATCTATTCACAGGTAATGAAAGTATTAATGGAAAGTGACCATCCAGAGACTGCTAGTAGTGGTATCAGAAAGGAAAGCAAAGTTCCAACATTAGATGAGTTTGGTAGAGATTTAACCGATCTAGCCAGAGAAGAAAAATTGGATCCTGTGGTAGGTAGGAATAATGAAATACAAAGGGTAATACAGATTTTAAGCCGAAGAAAAAAAAATAATCCCTGCTTAATTGGAGAAGCAGGTGTTGGAAAAACAGCTATTGTGGAGGGTTTAGCTCAAAAAATTGCCAATAACGATGTTCCAGAAATATTAAAAAATAAAAGAATAATCTCTCTTGATTTGGCTTTGATAGTTGCTGGTACAAAATATAGAGGTGAGTTTGAAAAACGTCTGAAAAGAATAGTTAAAGAAGTCCAAAATTCAAATGATATAATCTTATTTATTGACGAGTTTCATACCCTTGTTGGTGCAGGAGCTGCTGAAGGAGCTATTGATGCTTCAAATATATTAAAACCTGCATTGGCTCGCGGAGAGATACAAGCTATCGGTGCTACAACAACAGATGAATATAGGAAATATATTGAAAAAGATAAGGCACTAGAAAGACGTTTTCAGCCTATTAATGTTCCTGAACCAACTATTGAAGAAGCAATACAAATTCTCAGAGGATTAAGAGATAAATATGAAGCTCATCATAAATTAACCATAACTGATCAATCATTAATTGCTGCGGTAAAATTGGCTGCGAGATATGTTTCTGGTAGATTTTTGCCAGATAAAGCAATTGATGTAATTGATGAATCGGCATCGAGAGTTAAATTAAGAAATACAGTATATCCACCAGATGTTAAAGAAGTGGAAGAACAGTTGTTAAAGATTAGAAAAGAGAAAGATGCTGCTGTAAGGTTACAAGAATTTGAAAAAGCAGCTAAGTTAAGAGATAAAGAAAGAAAGTATGAAGAGAAGTATAATGAAATTAAAAGAGATTGGGAAACTGGAAAAACCAAAGATAAAATAGAGGTCACAGTGGAAGATGTAGCTGAAGTTGTTTCCAGCTGGAGTGGTGTTCCGGTATATTCCCTTAAGGAGGAAGAAGCGAAAAAGCTGATTAGGATGGAAGAGGAGTTGCATAAACGAATTATTGGACAAGATGATGCTATTAAGGCTATTGCCAGAGCTGTTAGAAGAGCCCGAGCTGGTATGAAAGATCCAAAGCGACCCATTGGTTCATTTATTTTCCTGGGACCAACAGGTGTCGGTAAAACTGAATTAGCAAGAAGTCTAGCTGAATTTTTATTTGGTGATGAAAATGCTATGATCAGTTTAGATATGTCCGAATATATGGAAAAATTTGCAGTTTCCAGGTTGGTTGGAGCACCTCCTGGTTATATTGGATATGAAGAAGGTGGTCAATTGACTGAAAAAGTAAGAAGACGTCCCTATTCTGTGGTATTGTTAGATGAAATCGAAAAAGCACATCCTGATGTTTTTAATATTTTATTGCAGATATTTGAGGATGGAAGATTAACCGACGCCCAGGGTAGAGTAGTTGACTTTAAGAATACTGTTATTATTATGACTTCTAATGTGG
The DNA here is from genome assembly GCA_028717805.1 of Atribacterota bacterium. Classification (NCBI taxonomy): domain Bacteria; kingdom Pseudomonadati; phylum Atribacterota; species Atribacterota bacterium. The sequence goes on along the minus strand of JAQUNC010000003.1, from coordinate 47,072 downwards.
GAGCTACCTTAATTAAAAAGGGAGCTTCTTTAGGATTTAGAAGCTCTAATGAACCCGAACAGATGTCCTATAAAGATATTAAAGATAGTGTAATGGGAGAATTGAATAAAACATTCAGGCCGGAATTCCTTAATCGAATTGATGAAGTGATAGTTTTTAAAAGTCTTACAGAAAATGAAATAAGGCAGATTGCAGAATTACTGCTCAATGAAGTCAGAGAATTATTGTCAGAACAAAAAATAAGCTTTTCTGTCAGAAAAGGAGCAAAAGATATTTTAGTAAAAGAAGGATATGATCCTAACTTTGGTGCCAGACCATTAAGAAGGACTATTGAAAGGTTAGTAGAAAATCCAATTTCAGAAAAAATATTGTCAGGTGAGTTTAAAGAGGGAGACAATATTTCTATCGGAGCTAAGAAAGGGAAGATTGTTTTTGAAAAGAAAGATATCAAAAATAATCAGAATAACGAAGAACAATTCTATAGTAATTATAACTGAAGTGAATAATAAGTATAAATAATTTTAGAGGAGAACCTTTTTTCTTAAGCGATGAAGAATAATAAAAAATATTATCGTTGTGAGAAGTGTAATTTTGAAACCTCCCAGTGGTTAGGTCGTTGTCCTAATTGTGGATCATGGAATACACTTTTACCACAGGATTTTTTAGAGAGCAATATATCCTATATAAAAATTTTAAAAAAAGATCTTGCCAAGCCTATTAATAAATTAAAATTCAATTCAGAAGAAAATCGATACCAAACAGGTATTATGGAATTTGACCGTGTTTTAGGAGGTGGCATTGTACCTGGTTCACTCACTTTAATTGGAGGAGAACCAGGAATTGGAAAATCTACTTTAGCTTTACAGATTACTCCGCGATTAGCTGAAAAAGTTGGTAAAATTCTTTACATTACAGCAGAAGAATCATTAAGACAAATTTCTTTAAGAGCAAGTAGGTTATCAGTCAATTCAAACCAGATTTACCTAATATCTGAAAATGAACTGGAACAAATTATTGCTCAGATAAAATACATAAAACCAAAGATTGCGATTGTTGACTCTATACAGATTATTAATGATAAAAATATTCCCTCCGCTCCTGGAAGTGCGACTCAAGTAAAGAGCTGTACTTCCAGATTAATGGAAATAGCCAAAAGAAACAATATTGCATTAATTATTATAGGGCATGTCACAAAAGATGGTGAAATTGCCGGACCAAAAATACTCGAACACATAGTAGATACTGTATTGTATCTTGAAGGAGAAAGGTTCCAAACTTACAGACTTCTTAGGAGTATTAAAAATAGATTTGGAACTACTAACGAATTAGGAATATTTCAAATGGAAAATAATGGTTTGAAAGAAGTTCTGAATCCTTCAAAAATTCTTTTATCTTCACGATCCCAACCTATTCCAGGAACTGTAACTACTATTACTTTTGAAGGCAGCCGCCCATTAGCAGTAGAAATTGAGGCTCTAACCAGTCCTTCATATCTGAATTACCCTCGACGGGTAACAACAGGCGTTGATTATAATAGAGTATCATTAATCATTGCAGTACTAGAAAATAAATTAAAAATACAATTACAAAATAAAGATATCTACATTAACACCGCTGGTGGTATTAAGATAAGTGAACCAGCAATTGATTTAGGGATAGCTGTAGCAATTTTGAGCAGCTTGAAAGGTTTAGCTCTTCCTCTTGATACAATTGTTTTTGGAGAATTAGGTTTAACTGGAGAAGTTAGAACAGTGGGATTATGTGAAAGGAGACTTAGCGAAGCTCAAAAAATTGGATATAAAAAAAGTATAATGCCTTTTGATAATGCTAAACAAATGTCAAGTAATTTTAACAATTTAGAAATCAAAGCTTTACAGAATATAGAAGAAATAATATCCTTTCTAAAGAAATGAAGCGACAAAAAATGCTATTTTAAGAGGTCACTTTACACCCATATTGGCAAATGATATAATTTGATAGACTTATGAATAGATAATTGTTATTATATATATTTTATTCTGAAGGGAGGATTTTACAAAAATAGTGTAGTACTGGATAATGCTATAAACTAAAAAAGAATAGAGGAGGTTAATATTTTGTCAGGTTTAGCCAAAAAAATTATTTGTTTATTCTTTGTTTTGGCAGGAGGAATATTTGGTTATGAACTTATCCCTGGCATAAAGGTCTTTACTGACTTAGATTTATTAACTCAGTATAGATGGCTAATTCCTATTATATCATTTTTTATAGGTATTTTTTTTGGATTTATTTTGTTTATTCTTAGTTATAAAAAAATAAGTTATTTAGGGAAAATAATTGTAGCCTATTTTCAAAGAATACCTGCCCAAAACATACTTTCTGGCGTAATAGGTCTAATTATTGGACTAATTATTGCCAATTTGTTAGCATATTCCTTATCTTTCATTCCCTTTATTGGTAATTATTTACCTATCATACTTAACGTAACGTTAGGTTTATTGGGTATTACTCTTGGTTTAAGCAAAAGGGAAGAAAGTGTTAATTTTTACAAAAAAAATATTGAGAGATTTAAAAAAAGAGAAAGAAGTTCACATTATCAATTGAAGATATTGGATACCAGTGTAATTATTGATGGTAGAATTGCCGATATTTGTCAAACAGATTTTTTAGAAGGTGAACTAATTATACCTCGTTTTGTCCTAAATGAGCTACAAGCTATTGCTGATTCTTCCGAGCCTTTAAAAAGAAATAGGGGAAGACGTGGTTTGGATGTTTTAAATAAGATAAATAAAATACATAGTAATAAAATAAAAATCATTAGCCGTGACTACCCTGAATTAAAAACTGTTGATACTAAGTTAATAAAATTAGCAAAAGAAATTGATGCCAAGGTTTTAACTAATGATTATAACCTGAATAAATTGGCACAATTAGAGAATGTAACAGTATTAAATATTAATGACTTGGCTAATGCTTTAAAATCTATTATATTACCGGGTGAAGAATTAATAACTCAGATAATTAAAGAAGGAAAAGAATCTGGTCAGGGTGTTGCTTATTTAGATGATGGAACCATGATTGTGGTAGAGAATGGCATTAATAATATTGGTGAAAAAGTTAAAGTTACCGTAACAAGTATTTTACAAACCCCAGCAGGAAGAATGATATTTGGTAGAATAAAGGAAAGAATTAATAAAAAGAACAATGAAATAAGTTATGTAAAAAAGACACAATCTAATTATAAGAAGAAATAATAAAGTTAAAATAAATAAACAGAAAAGTGAGGAAAAAATATTGAGTTTACAGTTATACAATACTCTAACCAGAAAGAAAGAAGAATTTATCCCTCTTAATAAAAAACAAGTAAATATGTATGTTTGCGGACCAACTGTATACAATTTCTTTCATATTGGCAATGCCAGACCATTTTTGGTTTTTGAAGTTTTAAGAAGGTATTTAAAATATAAGAAATATAAGGTAAAATATGTATCTAATTTTACCGATATCGATGATAAGATAATTAACAAAGCAAAGGAGCTGGGGAGCTGCTATTTAAAGGTAGTGGAAAAATATATTAACGAATACTTTCAGGATGCTGATTTTTTAAATATTGGAAGAGCTGATTACTATCCCCGAGCCACTGAACATATTATTGATATTATTAATTTTATACAGAAGTTAGAAGAAAAAGGGTATACTTATGTAGTTGAAGGTGATGTGTTTTATGATGTAAATAAATTTAAAGATTATGGAAAGTTATCAAAACAAAGTTTGAATGAAATACAGGTGGGAGCAAGGATTGAAATAGATGAACGAAAGAAAAACCCTTATGATTTTATCCTTTGGAAAAGAGCCAAAGAAGGAGAGCCAAAATGGGATAGCCCCTGGGGTCCAGGACGTCCTGGCTGGCATATTGAATGTTCAGTAATGTCTACCAAATATCTTGGTGAGAGTTTTGATATACACGCCGGTGGCGAGGATTTAATATTTCCGCATCATGAAAACGAGATTGCCCAAAGTGAAGCTGTTAGTGGAAAGCCATTCGCTAAATACTGGTTACACAATGGTTATTTAAAAATTGATGACAAAAAAATGTCTAAATCATTGGACAATATATTAACTATAAGAGAATTGTCTCATAAATATGATGGATCGGTTATCAGACATTTTTTATTATCAGCTCATTATAGAAGTCCATTAAATTATTCTTTAGAACAAATGGAACAATCCAAAAATAGCATGGAAACTCTAATCAATACATTTTTTAATCTTAATTTTTTATCTAATAAAAACCATCTTAATAAAGGAATGGATATAGAAAGTAAAAAATTAATTGAAAAAGTTGAAAAAATGGAGGATATATTTATTAAAGCAATGGATGATGATTTTAATACTCCAGTTGCTCTGAGTACTCTATATTTGTTATCCAAAGAAACGAATATCTATTTGAATGAAGCAAGGAATAAAAATATGGAAGCAATAGTAAAGGTTATACAATTTTATGAAAATTATGGAGTAAATATTTTAGGATTAAAATTTATATCACAATCAATTAATCAAGAACAAATTTCGAGAAAAGAGATAGAAAAATTAATAAATGTTCGAGAAATAGCAAGAAAAAATAAAGATTGGATTACTGCCGATCAAATCAGGGAAAAATTAAATAAAATGGGTATTTTAATTGAAGATACAGTAGAAGGGGTAAGATGGAAAAAAACTTGATCACATTTTAATAATAAGTCTATAATGAAAGGAATATTTTATCCTAAAAAATAACTTCTTTGCAGATACATTATCTGAAAGTAATTTTACCATAAACATCTAATTGGTATATTTCTTTAATATTATCTGAAACAATATGATTCCTCTTATAGGTGTATCATAAAGACACCAGCTATAATGGTACGTTTTTAATATAAATTATCAAAAAAATTAAGTAGGTGTATTAATATTGGTGATTTTTAAAGAAACACCATTTATTATTTATGAAAAATATGACGATAGATTATTAGTAAATTTAGCTAACAATGGGAATGTTTTAGCTGAGCATTATCTAATTAACAGATATAAAAGACTGGTAAAAACGAAAGCAAGGGCATACTTCTTAATTGGTGCAGATACTGAAGATATTATTCAAGAAGGTATGATTGGGCTTTATAAAGCATTGCAAAATTATGATAATTCAAAATTAACTTCTTTTAGAGTATTTGCCGAAATATGCATTAGTAGGCAGATTATTACAGCCATAAAAAAAGCTTCTAGAAAAAAACATAAACCTCTTAATTGCTGTATTTCTTTGAATCAACCTATTGAAAATGTGGAGTACTGCGATAGGACCTTAATAGATATAATTGATGATTTAAATATTAGTGATCCAATGAATATATTCTTAAGTAGAGAAAGATTACAAGAGTTAAAAATTATATTGAATAATCTTCTGTCAAATCTAGAAAGAAAAGTATTAGAAGCATATTTAGATGGTAAAACATATAGAGATATTGCCTTGAAACTTAAGAAAAGTAGCAAGTGTGTAGACAATGCCATACAAAGGATAAAAAAGAAAATAGATTTAATTAACAAATAGAATTGACTTGAGCTATAAAAATAACTATAATGTTTTATGTTGCCGGTGTAGCTCAGTTGGTAGAGCAGCTGACTTGTAATCAGCAGGTCATCCGTTCGAATCGGATCATCGGCTCCAATGGTAAAGTGGTAAGATATTTTATTATTGGGGAGGTACCAAAGTGGTTAAATGGAGCGGACTGTAGATCCGTTGGCTGAACGCCTTCGAAGGTTCGAATCCTTCCCTCCCCACCATGTGTGCCCGCGTAGCTCAGTTGGTTAGAGCGCATCCTTGGTAAGGATGAGGTCACCGGTTCAACTCCGGTCGTGGGCTCCAGAGTTTGGATAAGGATATTTAAAAAATTCAATTAATAATTACTGTTGTAGAAAGAATTTTTAACAAGATAAATTAAAAAAGAATTAGAATAAGCAATCTTTTAAGGAGGAAAAAAACAAAATGGCTAAAGAAAAGTTTATCCGTACCAAGCCGCATGTTAATGTTGGGACTATTGGTCATGTTGATCACGGTAAAACAACTCTTACTTCAGCAATTACCAGATATTTATCTGGTAAAAAGCTAGCTAAAGCTATGGCCTTTGAGGAAATCGATCGTGCTCCCGAAGAAAGAGAAAGAGGAATTACTATCTCAGTATTTCATGCTGAGTACGAAACGGACAAAAGGCACTATGCCCATATTGATTGTCCCGGTCATGCCGACTATGTCAAAAACATGATTACCGGTGCGGCGCAGATGGATGGTGCAATTCTAGTAGTCTCGGCAGCTGATGGTCCTATGCCTCAGACTCGAGAGCATATTCTCTTATCCCGGCAGGTAGGAGTGCCCTATATTGTAGTCTTTCTGAACAAAGTTGATATGGTAGATGATCCTGAGTTAATTGACCTGGTAGAGATGGAAGTAAGAGAATTACTTAGTGAATATGAATTTCCTGGTGATGAAATCCCAGTTATTAAAGGCTCGGCTCTTAAAGCGATGGAAGCCGATCCAACCAAACCGGATGATCCGGCTTATAAACCTATTCAGGAATTATTAGATGCTGTAGACAATTATATTTCTACACCAGTACGTGATGTAGATAAGCCCTTCCTCTTGTCTGTAGAGGATGTCTTCAGTATTACTGGTAGAGGAACAGTTGCTACCGGTCGAGTAGAGCGTGGAGTAATTAAAGTCGGTGACGCGGTAGAGATAGTAGGATTGAGTGATAGACCGAAAAAGACAGTAGCAACTGGTGTGGAGATGTTTCGCAAACTACTGGATCAGGCTGAGGCTGGTGACAATGTTGGTATTCTCCTTCGTGGTATAGACAAAAAAGAGGTTAAACGTGGCCAGGTTATTGCTGCCCCGGGTACCATTACCCCTCATACCAAATTTAAAGGAGAAATTATTATTCTTACCAAAGAAGAGGGAGGAAGACATACTCCTATCTTCAGCGGTTATCGTCCCCAGTTTTATTTCAGGACTACTGATGTAACCGGTACCGTAGCGCTTCCAGAAGGAGTAGAAATGGCTATGCCTGGTGATAACCTGACTATAACTGGTGAATTAATTACTCCCATTGCTATGGAAAAGGGTGTTCGTTTTGCTATTCGAGAAGGCGGAAGAACCATCGCTGCAGGAGTGGTTACCGAGGTTATTGAATAGTTTAAGAATTACATATAAAAAATATATGATAATGAATTAAGACTGGGATTTTACCCCAGTCTTAATTATTGTAATTTTTGTTGAGTAAAAAGTTTTTATAAAAAGTAAATTAAAGAAATAAAAATTAAATTACTAAAAGATAATAAATAATTAGTAGCTTGACAGGTATGCTAAAATGTGTTAGATTAAGTTTCGTAAATTTTCTCTAATAGAGGGGAAAAAGGATGAGAGAAAGAATAACTTTAGCTTGTTCAGAGTGTAGTAATCGAAATTATTATAGTTATAAGAATAAGAAAAATACAGCTGGAAAGATTTCCTTAAAAAAGTATTGTAAGTTTTGTAGAAAACATACTTTACATAAAGAAACAAAGTGATATTCTATTTTTTATAATATATTTTAACAATAGCAGAAAATAATATGCAGGTCCGTAGCTCTAATGGGAGAGCACCGGACTCCAAATCCGGGGGTTGCAGGTTCAAATCCTGCCGGGCCTGCCAGATAACAAAAAATTATAAATGTTGCTGAAAAGGTGGAAAATGAAAATTAGTCAATTTTTTCAAAAAATAGTTAGTTTTATTAAAGAAGCTAAAATGGAACTAAAAAAAGTTACCTGGCCAAATAGGAAACAGTTAATCAGCAGCACTATTGTAGTAATGGTTATGGTTGTCCTGGTTGCCATCTATTTAGGATTGATTGACCTTTTCTTTTCTCGAGTAGTTTCCATAATTTTACAGTAATGAATATATAATTAAGAAGAGTTAAATTATACAACCCTATCTGGAGAGTGATGAAAGATTATAAGGTCTAATGAAGATAAAAAATGGTATGTAGTTCATACCTATTCTGGATATGAAAATAAAGTTAAAGCTAATCTTGAACAACGAGTCAAATCCATGGGAATGGAAGACCAAATATATCAGGTTTTAATACCAACAGAAAGGGTGCTTGAAACAAAATCTGGTAAAAAGAGATATGTTCAGAAGAAAGTATTTCCAGGTTATGTTGTAGTTCAGATGAAAATGAATAATGAATCGTGGTATGCAGTTAGAAATACACCTGGAGTTACCAGATTTGTTGGTTCTGGTGGAAAGCCTATTGCTCTTAAGGAGCAAGAAATAAAAAATATTTTAAAACAGATGGGAAAAGGCGAGAAAAAGCCTAAAATTGATATTGATATCGGGACAAGTGTTAATATAATCACAGGTCCTTTTACGGGTTATACTGGAAAAGTTAATGAAATTGATACTCAAAGAGGTAAATTAAAAGTTTTTTTAACTATTTTTGGACGAGAAACATCGGTAGAGTTAGAATACACGGATGTAGAAAAGTATTAATTTAACAGATTTATTTTATTTAGATATACTTCTCTATTTATATATTATAATATTTAAATATGGTAGCATAAAGAGGTAATTTAAAATGGCAAAAAAAATAACTGCGAATATAAAGTTACAGATTCCTGCTGGAGCTGCAAATCCAGCGCCTCCGGTTGGTCCAGCTCTGGGACAGCATGGTCTCAATATAATGGAATTTTGTAAGGCATTCAACGAACGAACCAAACAAGATATTGGTACTATTATTCCTGTTATTATTACAGTTTACCAAGATAGGACTTTTGATTTTATATGTAAAAAGCCACCAGTATCATTTTTATTGAAGGAAGCAGCAAAAGTTGAAAAAGGTTCTTCTGAGCCAAATAAGAACAAAGTGGCGAAAATAAGTAAGAATAAAGTTAAAGAAATAGCAGAGATAAAATTGACCGATCTTAATGCTAATGGCATAGAAAGTGCAATGAAGATAGTAGAAGGAACCGCTCGTAGTATGGGTATTGAGATAGAATAATATTACATTAATTAAATATATTTTAAATAGGAAAAGCTGATTTAAATAGTGGGAGGACATCATCCATTTCTACCACAAGGAGGAAAGTATAATGAAAATCAGAAGTAAAAAATTTATAGAAAGCTCAAAAAATTATGATAAAACTAAATTATATACTATCCAAGAAGCAATAACACTGGTAAAACAGTTAAGTTGGGCTAATTTTACTGAAACAATAGATATAGCGATATGTTTAGGTATAAATACACGTCGGTCTGAAGAGCAAGTAAGAGGAGCAGTCGAGTTACCCCATGGTACTGGTAAGCAAAGTAGAGTTTTAGTATTTGCAGAAGCTGAAAAGGCAAAAGAAGCTGAAGAAGCTGAAGCGGATTATGTTGGAGGAAATGAATTAGCAGAAAAAATTCAAAATGGATGGACTGATTTCGATGCAGTTATTGCTACTCCTGATATGATGAAGGTAGTTGGAAAATTAGGACGTATTTTAGGTCCCAGGGGTTTGATGCCTAATCCTAAGTTAGGCTCAGTAACTTTTGATATTAAAAATGCCATAATATCTGTGAAAAAAGGGAAAGTTGAATATAGAGCAGATCGTTTTGGTATTGTGCATACTATAATTGGTAAGATAAGTTTTTCTGATGAACAGCTTATTGATAATTTTTATTCCCTTATAGAAGCTGTATTAAAAGCAAAACCTCCTACTTCCAAAGGTCGTTATATATTAAGTGTTACCATTTCTTCCACCATGGGTCCCGGTATTAAACTGGATACTATGAAAATATTAAGCGAGGTTGAAAAGAGGTAAAGTATATCTATTTTAAATAAAATATTATATAATCAATCCTTAGATCGCAGGTACTAGCAAAGGAAGATTCTGAGATAAATAAAAAGGTATAATTGGTTGTAAACCAGCCTGCTGAGGAATTCAGGAATAAATCCTTCCTTATTGATTTGGTCTAAGGTAGGATTTTTTAGTTATTATAAATGATATTATAATTATAGAAAGGAGAAAATTAATTGCCATTATCCAAAGAAGAAAAGAAATTAATCGTCCAAGAGTTAATTGAAGAATTGGGAAGATCCTCAAGTATTGTTTTATCTGATTATCAAGGTCTCGATGTTAAGAGTATCACACAACTAAGAAATAATTTAAGAGAACAATATATTAAGTTTAAAATTTATAAAAATACCTTGATAAGAATTGCTGCTAAGGATGTTGGTTTAGATGATTTAATCGACAGCCTATCTGGATGTACAGCTATTGCTTTTGCTAAGGATGAATCATTCTTACCGTTAAAGTTATTACATAAGTTTTCATTGGATAATAAAGAACAATTTAAATTAAAGGTAGCCTTACTTGAAGGAAAAATATTTTCAGGAGAACAATTAGAGAGAATTGCTTGCTTACCTAGCAGAGATGAATTATTGGCTAATATAATTGGTAATATGAAAAGCTCTACTAATTCATTTGTTTTTGCTTTAAAATCACCTTTATTTGAATTAGTAAATGTACTAGAGCAGATTCATAAAAATAAATCAGGGAAAACATTATAAATTGTAATGAATAAGATGAATAAAAAGATGAAGGGAGGTGAAAAAATTGGTTGAAAAGGGAAAAAAAGAAGATAATCGTGAAATAGTAAAAGAAAAAAAGATAACAGAAAATTCACCAAAAAAGAAAGCAAAAGAAGAGATTATTAACAAAAAAGAGGTAAAAATGTCTCAAGATAAAAATAGTAGTGACAATGTACAAGAAATTATTAACAAATTAGAAAAATTAACAGTATTAGAATTAGCTGATTTAGTTAAAGCGTTGGAAGATAAGTTTGGAGTCAGTGCCGCAGCTCCGTTAATTTCTCAAGCTGCTGTTCCTGTTCAAGGAGTAGCTTCAGCTGTTCAGGAGGAAGAGAAAACTGAATTTGATGTGGTATTAAAGGATATTGGAGCAAATAAAATAAAAGTAATTAAGGAAGTTAGGGCTGCTACTGGCCTAGGTTTAAAAGAATCCAAAGAACTTGTTGAAGGTGCACCCAAAACAGTTAAAGAAAAGGTTGAAAAGAAAGAAGCTCAGGAACTTAAAGAAAAATTAGAAGCAGTCGGTGCAACTGTTGAAATAAAATAAACATACGTTTTTATTTAAAATATCAGCGATGTTTAACATTATAATGTAGATGAATTGGTAAATAATTTTTATTACATATTAATAAAATATTAGTAAAATATTTATGAATGAAGAAGATACCTATTTTTTATAGATGGGTATCTTCTTGACTTTTTATAGTTTTAATGGTAACATATAGTTTTGTATAAATCTCCAAAAAGGTTGGTGTTAAAAGTGCAGAATAGAAAATTGAATATTTTCGACTATTCCAAAATAAAACACTATATTGATCCACCTAATTTTCTTGATATTCAAAAACAATCATACCAAAAGTTTTTACAAAGAGAAATCTCTCCGGAAAAACGTCAAGATTTTGGTTTACATAAGGTATTTAAAGATGTTTTTCCTATTCAAGATTTTACTGGAAATCTTGTGTTAGATTATATTAGCTATTCTATTAAAGAATCAAAATACGATCCCATCGACTGCTGGGAAAGAGGTAGCACTTATTCTGCACCATTAGAAGTAAGAATTAGTTTACATAATAAAAAGACTGGGGAAATCAAAGATCAGGATGTTTTTATGGGAGAATTACCATTGATGACTGAAAGCGGAAGTTTTATTATCAATGGAGCTGAAAGAGTTGTGGTTAATCAACTTATACGTTCTCCTGGTATTTATTATGGTATTGAAGAGTATAGTGAAAATAAAACTTTGTATAATTTTAGAATTATTCCCAACAGAGGCTCCTGGCTAGAGTTTGGTTTTGATACTAATAACATGATCTACGTTAGAATTGATAAAAAGAGAAAAATTCCTGCGACCACACTTTTAAGAGCTCTTGGTTATGAAAGTAATGAGCAAATAGTTAATTTATTTGATAATAGTGAAATCATTAAGGAAACCTTAGCGAAAGACAATACCAATAATAAGAAGGATGCACTGATTGAAATATTTAGAAGGCTTAGGCCTAGTGAACCGCCTACTGAAAGAAATACAAGACAATTATTAGATAGGTTATTATTTGACCCTAAGAGGTATGACTTGGCAGATGTTGGCAGATATAAAGTAAATCAAAAATTAAATATTCAAAATAGAATTTTAGATAAAACTACCGCAAAAGCAATTTATGATTCGATTACAGGCAAACAATTAGTTAAGAAAGATGTTCATATTAATAAAAAAATTGCCGAATTAATAAACCAATCTAATGTTGATAAAATATATGTTTATAATGATAATGATGAAGAAATTGTAGTTTTTAATGAGAAAGAACATACAACTGTTAATTTATTTGATCCCGAAGATGGTGTTATTAATGAAAATAATATTGGATTATACTTGGCTGAAGATATTATTGATTATAAAACTGGTGAAGTAATTGCTCAAAAAGCTCAAATACTGGACGCAGAACTAATTAATAAGATTAGTAAAATCCAGCCAAAAGTGACTGTCCAAAAGGGCAATGCATTAACAAAAGATGATCTAGTAGCAGCAATAAGATATTTAATTAATCTTTATTATGGAATAGGTTATATTGATGATATTGACCATCTGGGAAATAGAAGGGTAAAGACAATCGGTGAATTATTATTAGATCAATTTTATATTGGTCTAGTAAGAATGGAAAGAGTAATCAAGGAAAGAATGACTATACAACCAGACCTTTCTACGGTGACTCCCCAAGCACTAATTAATATTAGACCATTAGTAGCTGTAATTAAGCAATTTTTTGGGAGTAGCCAGTTATCTCAATTTATGGATCAAACCAATCCTCTTTCTGAGATTACTCACAAGAGAAGGTTATCTGCGCTTGGTCCTGGTGGATTAACCAGAGAAAGAGCAGGATTTGAAGTTCGTGATGTTCATTATAGTCATTATGGTAGAATTTGCCCTATAGAAACTCCAGAGGGACCAAATATAGGTCTAATTGGTTCATTAAGCATTTATGCTAGGATAAACGATTACGGATTCATTGAAACTCCTTATAAAAAAGTTGAAAATGGCCAGATAACAGGGGATATTATATATCTTACTGCAGATGAGGAAGATCAATATAGAATAGCTCCGATTAATATAAGAATTGATAATAATAAAATTATTGAGGATAATGTCCCATGTAGATATAGAGATGTTTATTTAACTGTGCCACCTTCGGATGTTGATTTTATAGATGTAGCACCAAATCAGATGGCTAGTATTTCAGCCAGCTTAATTCCATTTTTAGATCATGATGATGCAAATAGAGCTCTAATGGGAACTAATATGCAGAGACAATCGGTTCCAGTAATAAAAACTGAAATGCCCTTAGTTATGACCGGGATGGAGAAAAAGGTTGCTAGTGATTCAGGAACAATTATTTTATCAGAAGAAGATAGTGTTGTTCATAAGGTTGATGCTCGAAGGATTGTTTTAAAAAACAATCATGGCATTACTAAAGAATATCTCTTAAAAAAATTTCGTCGTTCCAACCAGGGTACCTGTATTAACCAAAAACCTATAGTTGAAGAAGGACAAATAATAAAAGCAAATACTCCCATTGCTGATGGTCCCAATACTGATCAGGGTTTTTTGTCATTAGGCAGAAATGTCCTGGTTGCTTATATGTCTTGGGAAGGATATAATTTTGAAGATGCGATTGTAATAAGTGAAAAAATGGTTCAGGAAGATACTTTTACTTCTATCCACATAAGCGAACATGAGTGTGATGCTCGTGATACAAAATTAGGTCCTGAAGAGATAACATCCGACATACCTAATATTGGCGAAAGTAGTTTAGCAAATCTGGATGAAGAAGGAATTATTCGTATTGGTACTGAGGTAGAGCCTGGTGATATTTTGGTTGGCAAAGTAACTCCTAAAGGAGAAACAGAGTTAGGCCCTGAAGAAAGGCTATTGAGAGCAATTTTTGGAGAGAAGGCTAGAGAAGTCAGAGATACTTCTCTGAGAGTTCCTCATGGAGACCGTGGAAAAGTTATTGATGTGAAAGTATTTTCAAGAGAAAATGGTGATGAGATTCCTCCAGGAGTGAATAAAATGGTAAGAGTTTTCATTGCTCAAAAAAGAAAAATATCTGAAGGGGATAAAATATCTGGTAGGCATGGAAATAAAGGGGTAATTGCCAAGATATTACCGGTAAATGATATGCCATTTTTACCTGATGGCACCCCTGTTGATATTATTTTAAATCCTCTGGGAGTTCCTTCGAGAATGAATGTAGGACAGATATTAGAGGTTCATTTAGGATGGGTAGCTAAAACTCTTAGCTATAACATATTTACACCAGTATTTAATGGAGCTACTGAAGATGATATTGCAAAAGCTTTAATTGATGCTGGTTTGCCTCGTGATGGAAAAAGTATATTATATGATGGTAGAACTGGACTGCCTTTCGATCAAAAGGTTACTGTGGGTTACAGCTATATACTAAAACTCATTCATTTAGTGGATGATAAGATACATGCTCGTTCTACAGGACCTTATTCTTTAGTTACCCAGCAACCATTGGGTGGGAAAGCACAATTTGGTGGTCAAAGGTTTGGAGAAATGGAAGTATGGGCTTTAGAAGGATATGGAGCTGCTTATAATTTACAGGAAATGCTTACAGTTAAATCAGATGATGTTACGGGAAGAATTAAAACCTATGAGTCTATTGTTAAAGGTGAGAACATCCCAGTACCAGGTATTCCAGAGTCATTTAAAGTATTAATAAGGGAATTAAGAAGTCTTTGTTTAAATATTAAAGTACTAGACCATGAAGGAAAAGAAATCGATATCAAAGAAGATCTTGATACTAAGGAGAGACTTGATCAAGATTTCATTTAACCATAAAGATAAAAATGTAAAATAGTAATATTTATTAACTTAAAATATAATGATTTATTAATGTTACTGAAAAAGATATAGTTAAAAGTCAGAATGAAATAATATTTTTTATTTATTCGGGCTAAAATATTTTAGTAGTGATTAATTACGGGGAGGTAATTCGGTTGGAAATTTCTGAAAGAATTAATGCTATAACAATAGGATTAGCTTCACCAGAAGATATTCGTAAATGGTCATATGGGGAAGTTAAAAAACCTGAAACCATTAACTATAGGACTCTTAAACCCGAAAAAGATGGTTTGTTTTGTGAACGTATTTTCGGACCGGTTAAAGATTGGGAATGCAGTTGTGGTAAATATAAGAGAATTAGATATAAGGGTGTTATATGTGACCGTTGTGGTGTTGAGGTTACCAAATCAATTACTCGACGTGAGAGAATGGGGCATATCGAATTAGCTTGCCCTGTTTCGCATGTTTGGTATTTTAAAGGAATTCCCAGTCCACTTGCTTTATTACTAAATATTTCTCCAAGGAGTTTAGAAAAAATCCTTTACTTTGCTCCAGATAGAAGAAGAGAACAATTATATGAAGTTAAAAAAGTAAATGAGAATATTGACAATGATTCTAAAGAATATTTAGAAAGTGAAGTAATTACAGAAACTGAATATAAAATTCATAAATTATATAATGATAATTTTGAGGCAGAATTATTATATAGAGTCAACCAAACAAAAATATTTCCAAATAAAATTGGAGATATTATCAATAAAGAAAAGCTGGAAGAGTTATGGGGGATATTCGGTAAAATATTCTTTAGTGTGGAACAAAATTTACCTTATGACATTAGCCATTCAGATGTAGGATATGATTTAGATATCGAAACTTTAGAGGAAGAGGAAGTTGCTGAAATTAAAGATAAAAAAGAGGATAAAACCGAAAATGTTCCCGTGATTATTCCGACTGATGAAAAGAATGATTCAGGGGAACAAATAACCTATAAGATATTGGAAATAGATGGATTAATATCGGAGAGCAGGTTATCACTTTTATTAGAAAAAGAGCCAGGATTGTCAAAAAGAACAACTATGGCTAAACAAACAATTGAAGAATCCTGCTATATAGTAATTAATCAAGGGAATACAAATCATAAAGTTGGAGATATTGTATTAGAATCAGAAAATAGATTGTATACTCATTATGATTCAGATTTTAGAGCAGAAATAGGTGCCGAAGCTATTAAAAATTTATTGAAAGATATTAATCTGGATTCTTTAAATATGGAATTACGGGAAGAATTAAAACGTTCATCTGGTCAAAAAGCTAAAAAAATGGTTAAAAGATTGCAGATTACTGAAGCATTTAGAAAAAGCCATTGTAAACCAGAATGGATGATACTGGATGTACTGCCGGTAATTCCACCAGATCTAAGGCCTATGGTACAGTTAGAAGGTGGTAGATTTGCCACTTCAGACTTAAATGATCTTTATCGAAGAGTAATAAATCGAAATAATCGGTTAAAAAGATTATTGGAGTTAGGTGCCCCAGATATCATTGTGAAGAATGAAAAAAGAATGTTGCAAGAGGCTGTTGATGCTTTAATTGATAATGGGAGGAGAGGCCATGCAGTATTGGGAGCAGGTAATCGGCCTCTTAAATCATTAAGTGATTTATTGGAGGGGAAGAAAGGTAGATTCAGGCAAAATTTATTAGGTAAGAGAGTCGACTATTCTGGTCGTTCTGTAATTGTTGTCGGTCCCAAATTAAAATTAAATCAGTGTGGATTACCAAAAAAGATGGCATTAGAATTATTTAAACCATTTGTAATGCACCATTTAGTTAAAAAAGAGCTTGCTCATAATATCAAAACTGCTAAAAAATTAGTTGAACAAGAATCTCCAGAAGTTTGGAACATATTACAAGAAATTGTTGAGGAACATCCCGTTTTGTTAAACAGGGCTCCGACATTGCATAGATTAGGAATTCAAGTTTTTAAACCGGTGTTGGTGGAAGGAAATGCAATTCAACTTCATCCCTTAGCTTGCCCTGCATTTAACGCTGATTTTGATGGTGACCAAATGGCTGTACATGTTCCTTTATCTACAGAGGCACAGACTGAAGCCGAATTGTTAATGCTGGCAACTAATAATGTTTTATCACCAGCAAATGGTGCTCCCATTGCACTACCATCTCAGGATATTATACTGGGATGCTATTACCTTACAATGAAGGAAAAAGGAGGAAAGGGAGAAGGAAAAATATTTGCCAATCCTGAAGAAGCTATTAGAGCAAAAGAAGAAGGTTATGTTGATGTTCATGCCAGTGTGAAGGTTAGAATAAAAGGTAGTATTGAAGAAACAACAATCGGTCGGGTTATTTTTAATCAGGTATTACCCGAAGATATGAAATTTGTTGATTTGACCATCACCAAAAAAACATTAGCCCGTATTATTTCTTACATTTATCGCCAGTATGGACCAGGGAAAGCAGTAAATTGTTTAGATAATATTAAAGAATTGGGTTTTCACTATGCCACTATATCGGGAATAACTATCGGGATTATAGATTTAGAAATCCCATCGGAAAAAGAAAAAATATTAGAAGAAGCTGAAAAAAATGTTACTAAAATTAAAGAACAATTCAACTACGGCTTGATAATGGAAGAGGAAAGAATCGAAAAAATTATTAATGCCTGGACAGATGCCGCTGATAAAGTAGTTAATGCTATTTTAAGTAATCTAAATAGCTTTAATCCGCTTTATATGATGACTGATTCTGGAGCTCGAGGAAGTCGAAGACAAATTGGTCAATTAGCTGGAATGAGAGGTTTAATGGCTGATCCATCTGGAAAAATTATAGAATTTCCCATACAGTCTAACTTTAGGGAAGGATTATCCTGCCTAGAATATTTCATATCTACTCATGGAGCAAGGAAAGGTTTAGCTGATACAGCTCTTAGAACATCTAAGTCAGGATATTTAACCAGGAGATTAATCGATGTAGCTCAGGATGTTATAATTACTGAGGAAGATTGTGGTACCAATGATGGCATATTGGTTTCTGACATACAAGTGGATGGAAATATCATTGAAAAGATAGACGAGAGAATAGTAGGGAGAATAGCTCAAGAAGATGTTATAGAAAGTGAAAATGGAGATATTTTCGTTCGGAGAGGTGAAATAATAAATGAGAAAATAGCTAAAAAAATCATTGATTCAGGTATAAAAGAAGTCAAGATACGATCTCCACTAACCTGTGCTTCAAAGCAAGGCATTTGTGTCAAATGTTATGGTAAAGACCTGGCAATGGGCAAACTTGTAACTATCGGTGAGGCTGTTGGAACTATTGCTGCCCAATCTATTGGTGAACCTGGAACACAACTAACATTAAGAACTTTCCATACTGGTGGTATAAAAATTACTGGTGAAGATATTACTTTAGGTTTGCCACGAGTTGAGCAACTATTTGAAGTAAGAAAACCTAAAAAACAAGCAGTAATAAGTGAAATGAATGGATTTGTTGATCGAATTAAAGATGATCAGGAATCACTCAGGAAAGAAATTATTATAAGACCTGAAACTGAAATGTTATCAGAAAAAAATAGAGAGATTAAAAAGAAGGTTTATATAATACCTAAGGATTTAAGGATTATTGTTCAAGAAGGACAGAAAATTACAGCCGGTCAAAAATTAACAACAGGTTTTATTGATCCAAATGATATTCTGAGAATTCAAGGTATTAAAGCTGTTCAAAAATACCTTTTAGAGCAAGTTCAGGAAGTTTATCGCTCACAAGGAGTAACCATAAATGATAAGCATATTGAGGTAATTGTAAGGCAAATTGCCCGTTTAAATAAAATATACATTAAGGCCTCACGTGATTCTGATTTGCTTTCTGGTGAACTAGTATATGTTTCAGATTTTGAACAGGCTAATAGAAGAGTAACTCAAGAAAATGAAGAGATTCGTAATAGGAATAGGGAATTACTGCTGAATAAGGCTTTAGTTAATTGCATAACAGGTAATAAGGGTGAAATTCTAATTGATAAAAATACTGTTATAGATGAAAATATAATCAGAAAAATTGAGAATTCAGAATATCTAAACTTTGATGTAATTGATGAACAGGGCAGAATTAACAATATAGTTCAAGGTGAAATTAATTTTATTGAGCGGATAAAGGATCATATTCTTATTGATGCTATTTCCAAAGACATTATTGATAACAAGAATATTAATACAGATGGATCTGATAAGGTCAGTTTACAAAAATTTAGTGGAAATAAGATAACAAGGGAAATTGCTCTTGATTTAGTGAAGAATGATATAAATAGAGTAAAGATTTTTAATCCTGAAATAAAAACCAAATTGATAGGGAAAATGGTTGCTCAAGATATTAAAGAAAATGATGAACAAATTGTTATAATAACCGCCAATAAAATTTTAGATGAAAATGATATAGAAAAAATAATAGAATATCAGTGTGAAAAAATGACAATTTGGAGTGACATTAAAGAGATTAATATCAAAGAGAATTTAATCAGCTTTACAAAAGAAGATGTTATCGGGAAGAATCTTGGTGAAGAGCTTAGAGATCCTAAAACCGGAAATGTTATTGCGGATACAAAACAGCCAGTAAGTAAAAATATTATAAGAAAAGCATATTCAACCGGTATTAGTGATATACCTTTGGAAGATGGTCGTTTCTTCTCTCTAGAAGGAAGAACTTTAGATTACATCTATCACAACCTTATTGGTAAGATAATTGCTCAAGATATTATTGATAAAAATACTGGTGAAACTATAATTCCAGCTGGTGAGAAAATTACAAAAAATAATGCAAATATATTTTTTCAACAAAATGTTGAATTGGTAAAATATAGAACTGAAAATAGCATACAAGAGTCAATATTATTAATAGAAAATATTGGTTTTATGAAAAGGATCAAATTGCCTGCAGTAGGAATGCCTATTATACAGGGAATTACCCAGGCTTCCTTATCTACTGAAAGCTTTTTATCAGGTGCTTCTTTTCAACGGACCACTCATGTTTTAACTAATGCATCAATAAAAGGAAAAGTAGATTATTTATATGGTTTGAAAGAAAATGTTATAATTGGCAACATCATACCAGCAGGTACAGGTTTAGCGCAATATAGAGATGTAGAAATAACCTCAAAATATGAAGAAGAATTAGAAAAGGAAGCGCAAGAAGGGATCAAAGAAGATGAGATTATTGATCATCCAGATAATAATATTGCAAGTAAGCCTAAAAGTATTAATGATGATAACCATGAAAAAGTTTAAGGTTCAATATTTATTTGGAGTAGAATTAAATTTTTATATAAATTTTTATTGACATCATTCAATGATGTTGTTAAAATGTTTAAGTATTTTAACCAGGTATTATTTTAAAAAGGTGGTTTAAATATGCCAACGATTAGTCAATTAGTAAGAAAAAGAAGAAAAAATGTAATAAAAAAATCAGGTACTCCAGCTTTAAAAGGTTCACCGCTAAAACGAGGTGTTTGCACCCGTGTATGGACTATAACACCGAAGAAACCTAACTCTGCTCTAAGAAAAGTTGCTAGAGTGCGATTAAGTAATAATATGGAGGTTACTGCTTATATACCTGGAATTGGTCATAACCTACAAGAACACTCCATTGTTCTGATTAGAGGTGGAAGGGTAAAAGACTTACCTGGAGTTAGATACCATATAGTACGTGGTGTAATGGATACAACTGGAGTAGAAGGAAGAAAACAAGGTCGTTCCAAATATGGAGCTAATAGGCCGAAAAAGTAATAAAAAATTTTAATATTAAGCTTAATTGAGGTGGATGGTAATGTCCAGAAAAAGAAAGGCAATTAAACGAGAAATAAAAGAGGATCCTGTTTATAAAGACAAGAGAGTGGCTAAGTTTGTTAATCATATTATGTGGGATGGTAAAAAAAGTATTGCTAGACGAGTATTCTATGATGCAATGAATATTTTAAAAGAAAAGACTAAGAAAGATCCATTGGATATTTTTAATCTAGCTATGGAAAATGTAATGCCAATCTTAGAGGTAAAATCGAGAAGAGTTGGTGGTGCAAGTTATCAGGTACCTGTTGAAGTATCACCTGAAAGAAGAGTTACTTTAGCTATGAGATGGATTATAAATTTTAGCAGAAGCAAAGCGGGAAAGCCTTTTTCTGAAAGATTAGCATCTGAGTTAGTTGATGCTTCTCAGGGAACAGGTTCCTCAGTTAAGAAAAAAGAAGATACTCATAAAATGGCGGAAGCAAACAAAGCTTTTGCTCACTATCGTTGGTAAATTGTTTTATTAGATATGGTTATTAAAGAAAAAATACAATTAATTAAATTTAATAAATTAATAAATAAAGAAATAGAGAACAAAAGTTCTATGTTAAACACAATTAGTATGCAACAGCTTAGAAATATTGGTATTATGGCTCATATTGATGCTGGGAAAACTACTGTTACTGAAAGGATTTTATATTATACTGGAAGAGTACATAAAATGGGTGAAGTTCATGAAGGTACGGCAACTATGGATTGGATGCCCCAAGAAAGAGAACGAGGTATTACAATAAGCTCAGCAGTTACAACTTCCTTTTGGAAAGGTTGTCAAATTAATATTATTGATACGCCAGGGCATGTAGATTTTACGGTAGAAGTTGAACGATCACTAAGAGTATTAGATGGGGCAGTTGTAGTTTTTTGTGCTGTGGGAGGAGTGGAGCCGCAGACAGAAACTGTGTGGCATCAGGCCGATCGTTATCATGTTCCTAGAATTGCTTTTATTAATAAAATGGATCGTGTTGGTGCGGATTTTCATGGTACTGTTAAAATGATTAGAGATAAATTTTCCACTATACCCCTAGTGATACAGATACCATGGGGAAGTGAAGGCAATTTTCAAGGAATTATTGATATTATCAATATGAAGGCTTATTCATATACCATTGATACTTTAGGTATAAATTATTGTATTGAAGAAATACCGGAAGAATATAGAAAAGCTGCTGAGAAAGCCCAAAAAAATATGATAGATATCTTAGCTGAAGAAGATGAATTATTCATGGAGGACTATCTCTATGACAAAGAGATAACTTTGGAGCAAATATATCAAACTATAAGAAGAGTAACTATAAAAAATAGAATAGTTCCAGTTTTATGTGGTTCAGCTTTGAAAAACAAAGGAATACAATTGCTTCTGGATGCAGTAAACAGATATTTGCCCTCACCTTTAGAAGTATTACCAATTAAAGGTGAGAATCCTGAAACAAGTAAAGAGGTTATTAGGCATACAGATGTTAATGAACCTTTATCTGCCTTGGTTTTTAAAGTTATGACTGATCCTTTTTTTGGAAGATTAAGTTTTTTAAGAGTCTATTCTGGCATAATAAAAGAAGGTCATTATATATATAATTCTACGCAAAATATTAAAGAAAGAATAAATAGATTGGTAAAAATACATGCAGACCACAAAGAACAGGTTAAAGAATTATCTGCTGGTAACTTAGGAGCAATTATTGGTCTTAAAAAATCTGGAACTGGAGATACTTTATGTGATGAAAAAAATCCTATAATTTTGGAAAAAATCAAATTTCCTGAACCAGTAATTTCTATTGCTATTGAACCAAAAAGTATTGTGGATAGAGATAAAATGGCAATTGCTTTAGACAAAATTGCTGAGGAAGATCCGACTTTTAGACATTCAGTCAATAAAGATACCGGGCAGACCATCATTTCTGGCATGGGCGAACTGCACTTAGAAATTATTGTTGATCGAATATTAAGAGAATATAAACTTGATGGAAATATAGGTAAACCACAGGTTGCTTTTAAAGAAACAATTACTAAGAAAGCTATTGCTCAGGGAAAGTTCATTAGACAAAGTGGCGGTAAAGGACAATATGGTGATGTAATTATTGAAATTGAACCATACAAAGAAGATACCTTTGCATTTATTGACAGAACAGTTGGGGGAAGCGTACCAAAAGAATATATACCAGCTGTAAAACAGGGAATCCAGGAAGCAATGTTATGTGGTATATTAGCAAGTTATCCTGTTACTAATATTAAAGTTTCTGTAGTTGATGGATCTTTTCACCCAGTGGATTCATCCGAATTAGCTTTTAGAATTGCTGCTTCTAAGGCACTAAAAGATGGATTAAAAAAAGGTAATCCAGTACTTTTAGAACCTATTGTAGAAATAGAAATTAGAACACCAGAAGAATATTTAGGTTCTATAATTAGTGACCTTAATTCTCGTAGAGCTAAAATAGTTGGAATTCAGGAGAAAAAGAATATTAAAGGTAAGATAGTTATAGCTAATGTTCCTTTACAGGAAGTTTTTGGTTATGCAACAAATTTAAGATCAATATCTCAGGGCAGAGCGATTTATATGATGCAATTTGCCTATTATGAGGTTGTACCTGATAATATAATGATAAAAACTTTATATAAAATTTAAAAAAATAAAACTAAGAGATTATCTTTTAAGGAGGAAAAAAACAAAATGGCTAAAGAAAAGTTTATCCGTACCAAGCCGCATGTTAATGTTGGGACTATTGGTCATGTTGATCACGGTAAAACAACTCTTACTTCAGCAATTACCAGATATTTATCTGGTAAAAAGCTAGCTAAAGCTATGGCCTTTGAGGAAATCGATCGTGCTCCCGAAGAAAGAGAAAGAGGAATTACTATCTCAGTATTTCATGCTGAGTACGAAACGGACAAAAGGCACTATGCCCATATTGATTGTCCCGGTCATGCCGACTATGTCAAAAACATGATTACCGGTGCGGCGCAGATGGATGGTGCAATTCTAGTAGTCTCGGCAGCTGATGGTCCTATGCCTCAGACTCGAGAGCATATTCTCTTATCCCGGCAGGTAGGAGTGCCCTATATTGTAGTCTTTCTGAACAAAGTTGATATGGTAGATGATCCTGAGTTAATTGACCTGGTAGAGATGGAAGTAAGAGAATTACTTAGTGAATATGAATTTCCTGGTGATGAAATCCCAGTTATTAAAGGCTCGGCTCTTAAAGCGATGGAAGCCGATCCAACCAAACCGGATGATCCGGCTTATAAACCTATTCAGGAATTATTAGATGCTGTAGACAATTATATTTCTACACCAGTACGTGATGTAGATAAGCCCTTCCTCTTGTCTGTAGAGGATGTCTTCAGTATTACTGGTAGAGGAACAGTTGCTACCGGTCGAGTAGAGCGTGGAGTAATTAAAGTCGGTGACGCGGTAGAGATAGTAGGATTGAGTGATAGACCGAAAAAGACAGTAGCAACTGGTGTGGAGATGTTTCGCAAACTACTGGATCAGGCTGAGGCTGGTGACAATGTTGGTATTCTCCTTCGTGGTATAGACAAAAAAGAGGTTAAACGTGGCCAGGTTATTGCTGCCCCGGGTACCATTACCCCTCATACCAAATTTAAAGGAGAAATTATTATTCTTACCAAAGAAGAGGGAGGAAGACATACTCCTATCTTCAGCGGTTATCGTCCCCAGTTTTATTTCAGGACTACTGATGTAACCGGTACCGTAGCGCTTCCAGAAGGAGTAGAAATGGCTATGCCTGGTGATAACCTGACTATAACTGGTGAATTAATTACTCCCATTGCTATGGAAAAGGGTGTTCGTTTTGCTATTCGAGAAGGCGGAAGAACCATCGCTGCAGGAGTGGTTACCGAGGTTATTGAATAATAAATGTTTTAAATAATTGAGGAGGTAGAAAGGTTTACATGCAAAAAATAAGAATCAGGCTAAGGGCGTATGATCATCGTATACTTGATAATTCTGCTTTAAAGATAATTGATGCTATAAAAAAAACTGGAGGTAAATATTCTGGTCCAATTCCTTTGCCTACTGAAATAAATAAATATTGTGTGTTAAGATCACCTCATGTTGATAAAAAATCAAGAGAACAATTTGAGATGAGAACACATAAAAGAATGATTGACATTATCGATCCATCAGCTAAATCAGTGGAAGCCTTGATGCATCTAGATTTACCTTCTGGTGTAGATATTGAAATAAAAACTTTAGAATAATTATTGTCTAATATAGTTAGTTTATTGAAAAGGTTAATAATAGTATTAAATACTTTAATTATGATAAAAAATTGAAAAATTAATGAGTTTAAAAATAAATCTTTTTTTATCATTGTTCTTAAATTATTTTTATAATATCTGAAAAATTGCTTGGAGGTACGGGATAGTGAAAACTGGTATTTTAGGTAAAAAGATAGGAATGACTAGTTTTTTTCTAGATAATGGTGATTCAATTGGTATTACAGTATTACAGGTTGGTCCCTGTATGATTTTAAATAAGAGAGAAAAGCAAAAAGATAGTTATGAAGCCCTTCAGCTTGGTTTTATTACTATTGATAAAAAGAATAGAATAAATAAACCATTAAATGGTTATTTTAAAAAGCAAAATGTATCACCTTGCCAACACATAAAAGAATTTAAATTTAATGATATAGATAAATACGAGATAGGTAACGAAATAAAAGTTGATATATTTAAAGCAGGGGAAAAGGTAAATGTCATCGGGATGAGCAAAGGAAGAGGCTTTGCTGGTTCTATAAAAAGACATAACTTTGCTGGGGGTCCTAAAACTCATGGTCAGAAGGATTATTACCGATCTCCTGGTTCTATTGGTGCTACAGATGCAGCTAGGGTTTTTAAAGGTAAAAAATTACCTGGAAGAATGGGGAACAAGTCAATCAAGATAAAAAATATTGAAATTGTTAAGGTTGATCTGGATCGTAATTTAATTTTATTAAAAGGTGCTATCCCGGGTCCCAATAATGCTCTTGTAGCAATTGAAAAGGTTTCCTAGTTACGAAAGTCTTATTCTACACAGGAAGGAGAATAGCGCTATGGTGGAAATAAACATACATACCATAGATGGTGAAAAAATTGGTGAAATAACATTAAACAATAATTTGTTTAATGCCAAAATAAATAAACATATCGTTCATCAAATTGTTAAAAGGTATCTTGCAGAAAAAAGAAGAGGAACTGCATCCACAAAAAATAGAAGTGAAGTGAGTGGAGGAGGAAAGAAACCATGGAGACAAAAAGGTACCGGCAGAGCTAGAGCTGGTTCTATACGTTCTCCGCTATGGGTTGGTGGTGGTGTTGTTTTCGGTCCAGATAACAGGGATTATAGTTATTCAATCCCACAAAAAATGCGTTTAGTTGCTTTAAAATCTGTTTTATCGGATAAAGTAAGAAATAATAACATTATAATTTTGGATAAATTAGATCTGAAAAATGGAAAAACAAAGGATATTACCAATTTATTTATTAATTTAAATCTAAATAGTGATAAAGTTCTAATTGTAATAGATAAAGAAAATGAATTAATAAAAAGGGCTGTTCGTAATTTGGAAGATACAATGGTTATTACCGCAAATAAATTAAATGCTTATGACCTTATAAATTATAGAAAGATAATAATAACTAAAGATGCCTTGAAAATTATTGAGGAGGTATTTGAATGATGACCTCTAAAAAGATGATTTTAATTCATCCTATTATTTCAGAAAAAAGTGTTAAAGATAAGGAATATAATAAATATTTATTTAAAGTATATTCAAGCTCTAATAAATCCGAAATAAAAAAAGCTATTGAAGATAAATTTAAAGTGAATGTTGATAAAGTGAATACCTTAAATGTTCCCGCAAAAACAAGAAGAATGGGAAAATATGTTGGAAAGACAGCACAATGGAAAAAGGTAATTATTACCGTAAAAGAAGGACAATCAATCAAAGAATTAGATAATATTTAATTTGAAGTTTTAATATAAAGAAAGGTGTAGATTAAAGTGGTTGATATAAAAAAATATAAACCAACATCCGCAGGAAGAAGATTTATGACTGTATCCACCTTTGAAGATATTACTCGTGATAAACCAGAAAAAGGATTAACTAAGGGAAAAAGTAAAAAAGCTGGTAGAAATAATGCCGGCAGCATCATGGTACGAAGAAGAGGTGGGGGTACAAAAAGGAAATATAGAATAATAGATTTTTCTAGAGAAAAGTTAGGTGTTCCTGCTAAAGTAGCAGAGATTGAATATGATCCCAATAGATCAGCAAGGATTGCTTTACTACAATATCTCGACGGGGAAAAGAGATATATTATATGTCCTGATAACTTAAAAGTTGGTGATACTGTATTGTCTGGATCTGATGCTGAGATCCGAGTGGGAAATACCAAAGCTTTAAAGGACATTCCGGAAGGTACTTTTATTCATAATATTGAAATGAAAAAAGGGCAGGGTGCGGTTTTGGCAAGATCTGCCGGTGTAAGTGCTCAAATATTAGCTAAAGAAGGGAAATATGCTCATGTAAAATTACCATCAGGAGAAGTAAGACTTATAGGATTAGATTGTTATGCTACAGTTGGCCAGGTAGGCAATCTGAATCATGCTAATATTGATTTAGGTAAAGCTGGTAAAAGTAGATGGAAAGGACGTCGACCAAAGGTAAGGGGAGTTGCCATGAATCCTATTGATCATCCGCTAGGAGGAGGAGAAGGTAAAACTGCTGGCGGAAGACATCCATCTTCTCCCAGTGGTGTACTGGCAAAAGGTTACCGAACACGTAAAAAGAAAAAAAATTCAGATAAATTTATTATAAGAAGAAGGACAAATTAACTTAAGGGGGATAATTGAGAAATGTCGAGATCAATTAAAAAAGGTCCGTATATTGATGAAAAATTATTAAAGAAGATTAGAGACCTAAATAGAAAAAGAAAAAAAGAACCTATTAAAACGTGGTCTAGAGATTCAACCATTTTCCCTTTAATGGTTGGACACACTATTGCAGTTCACGACGGGAAAAAACATGTCCCAGTTTATATAACTGAAAATATGGTAGGACATAAATTGGGTGAGTTTGCTCCTACGAGAAGATTTAAAGGACATGGTGCGCATACTGAAAGGTCTACTGCGATTAAATAAAATAAATTATTTGTAATGGCATATAAAAGAGGAGGAATGTTATGGGTGTAAAATCTGTAGGAAGGTATCTCCCAATATCACCCAGAAAATGTCGTCGCATGATTGAACTGATTAAAGGAAAAGATGCGGGTATGGCATTATTAATTTTAAAGTATTCACCGAAAAGAACAGCTAAGATGATTTATAAAGTGCTTAAATCGGCTGTTGCGAATGCTGAAAATAATCATGATAAGAATATTGATAGACTTTATGTTTATAAAGCATTTGTTGATGAAGGACCGACTCTAAAAAGATTTCAAGCTAGAGCGATGGGAAGAGCTGCTAGAATTAATAAAAGATCAAGCCATATTACAATTGAAGTGGAAGAGAAAGGGGTTGAAGTTTAATTGGGACAAAAAGTTCACCCAAAGGGTTTACGTCTAGGAATAATTAAAGATTGGGATATTAAATGGTTTAGCCAGAAGAAATACAGTCAGTATATATATGAAGATTATAAAATAAGAAAATATATCAAAAATACTTTAGCACATGCTGGTGTTTCAATGGTCAATATTGAAAGAATCGCCAATCGAATAAGAATAACAATAAATTGTGCTAGACCAGGAATAATTATTGGAAGAAAAGGTACGGAAGTGAACAAATTAAAAGATAATTTAGCAAAGTTGGTTGAAGGAGAATTGCAAATAAATATAAAAGAAATAAAAATACCAGAAATTGATGCCCAATTGGTTGCTGAAGATATAGCAAATCAAATTTTACGTAGAGCTGCAGCAAGAAGAATAATGAAACAAGCAGCTGCAAGAGCTATAAAGATGAGAGCTGAAGGAATTAAAATTATGATTTCTGGAAGAATTGGTGGAGCAGAAATAGCTAGAACTGAATGGCATATGGAAGGAAGGTTACCCTTACATACTTTGAGAGCCGATATTGATTTTGGATTTGCTGAAGCAAATACAACTTATGGAAAAATAGGAATCAAAGTATGGATATTTAAAGGAGAGATTTTGCCTAAGAATACTAGTTCAGAAATTAATATTAAAAAATCTGACGAAATTACTCACGATAAATATGAACAAGATTTAGATGGTGAATCACAAAAAAAAGATATACTTAGGGAGGACGAAAATGCTTCAGCCAACTAGGACAAAATTTAGAAAAATGCAACGTGGTAAAATGAGAGGTAAAGCTCATAAAGGACATTTAATTTCTTTTGGTGAATATGGTTTGCAAGCATTACAGTCTGCCTGGATTACTAGTGCGCAAATAGAAGCAGCTAGAATTGCCGTAACACATGCAATTAAAAGAGGAGGAAAAGTTTGGATTAGAATATTCCCGCATAAATCAGTAACTAAAACTCCTGCTGAAACAAGAATGGGTAAAGGAAAAGGATCTCCAGAATTTTGGGTAGCGGTAGTAAAGCCAGGTACTGTTTTATTTGAACTTGGCGGTGTAGATGAGGAAGTAGCTAGAGAAGCTATGAGATTAGCATCACATAAATTACCTATTCAAACTAGATTTGTAATGCGAGTAGAACAGGTGGTGGGATAAAGTGAAAGCAAATGAATTAAGAGATCTGTCAAATGAAGAATTAGAAAAAAGATTATTTGATTTAAAAGAAGAATTATTTAGTTTACGTTTTCAATCAGTCACGGGACAATTAAGTAATTATATGAAAATAAAAGAAGTTAAACATAATATAGCTAGAATCAAAACAGTTTTAAGGGAAACTTACTTAAAAAATAAAAATACAACTAAAACTAGGAATATTTCCTAAAAATTATGAAATTAAAAAATAATAAGGTGATGTTCAATGACTATTTCGACAGAAGGTAAAAGTAGGATAGGTATTGTAGTAAGTAATGCAATGGATAAATCTGTTGTTGTTCAGGTGAGTTATCTAGTTTCTCACAAACTTTATAAGAAGAGAATCAGAAGAAGCTCAAAATTTATGGCACATGATGAAAAAAATATTTGTGAAGTTGGAGATAAGGTAAAAATAATTTCTACTAGACCACTGAGTAAAAGAAAACGATGGGAAGTAATGGAAATTATTCAAAAAAGAAAATGATAGTTATTAACAAGATTTATAAGGGAGTGTGGCAAAAGTGATACAAATGCAGTCAAAACTTGTTGTAGCAGATAATTCTGGTGCAAAAAAAATTCAATGTATAAAAGTTCTTGGTGGTTCAAGAAAAAGATATGCCAGAATTGGAGAAGTTATTGTGGCCTCAGTTAAAGAGGCAAACGTGGTAGGTGCAGCAAAAAAAGGAGAAGTTGTTAAGGCTGTTATTGTTAGGACAAAGAAAGAAATTCGTCGTACAGATGGTTCATATATCAGATTTGATGATAATGCTGCTGTAATTATCAATAATCAAAACGAACCAATCGGTACTAGAATATTCGGACCAGTTGCGAAAGAATTAAGAGAAAAGAAATTTATGAAAATTATTTCCCTAGCTCCTGAAGTTTTGTAACTTTTTAGAAAGGAGAATAATGATGTCAAAAGTAATGGCAAAGCTCAAAAAGGGAGACAATGTTGTGATTATCTGTGGTGAAGACAAAGGAAAACATGGAAAGATTATTGAAGTATTTCCTCTGAAAAAAAGAGTAATTATTGAAGGAGTAAATTTACTAAAAAAACATATGAAACCTACTCAGAAAGCACCACAGGGTGGAATTATTAGACAAGAAGGTCCTATTGATATATCCAATATACGCTTAGTGTGCAATAAATGTAATAAATCGACCGGTACTAAGCATGGATTGACGAAGGAAGGAAAAAAGGTTCGAGTGTGTAAAAAATGTGGAGAAATTATTGATAAGGTCTAGGAGGGTAAACATAGTGATACTCAGGCTAAAAGAAAAATATGAACAAGAAGTTATTCCATCGATGATGAAAAAATTCAATTATAATAATAAAATGGCAGTACCAAAAATAGAAAAAATTGTTATAAATATGGGACTTGGTAAGGCAAGAGAAGATGCAAAAATTGTAGAAGAAGCAACTGAAGTTATTTCAATTATTACCGGTCAAAGACCAATAATTACAAAATCGAGCAAATCAATTTCTAATTTTTCTATTAGAAAAGGAATGCCGGTAGGTTGTAAAGTAACTTTGCGAAAAAGTAAAATGTATGAATTTCTAGATCGACTTATTAATGTTGCTTTAGCCAGAATTCGTGATTTTCAAGGTACTTCTCCCAATTCTTTTGATGGTAGAGGAAGTTATACTTTGGGTATCAAGGAACAATTAATATTTCCCGAGATAGATTTTGATAAAGTTAAGACAACTTTAGGTATGAATATTACTATTGTTACCAATGCAAAAAATGATGAAGAAGCAAAAGAATTATTAAGTTTAGTTGGTATGCCTTTTAAGAAAGACGAATAAGGGAGAAAGAGGGGGATTAGGAGTGGCCAAGAAAGCCTTAATTGTTAAAACAAATAAAGAGCAAAAATTCAAGGTAAGGAATTATCATCGTTGTAATATTTGTGGTAGACCAAGAGGTTATCTTAGAAAATTTGGAATTTGTCGAATCTGTGTTAGAAAAATGGCATTGAATGGTGAATTGCCAGGCATTATTAAATCTAGTTGGTAAATAAAAAAATTTAAAGTATTTATAACTAAACAAGTAATCTGATTTATCAGTTTGATAGCTAGGAAGGAGGAAAAGATCATGGGTGTAGTATCGGACCCTATTGCTGACATTATTACCAGAATTAGAAATGCTAACCGAGCAAAATTGGAAAAAATAGAAATCCCTTCTTCAAAGATAAAATTAGACATTGCTAGAATTTTAAAAGAAGAAGGCTACATTTTAGATTTTTATTACAAAGAAGATAATAAACAGGGTATTATTATTGTTTTATTAAAATACTCTGGTAAGCAAAGAATTATTACTAATCTAAAAAGAATCAGTAAACCTGGTTTAAGGGTTTATGTAAACAAAGATGATGTTCCTGAAGTTTTAGGTGGACTAGGAGTGAGCATTCTGTCTACGTCTAAAGGTATTATGACTGGAAGAGAAGCTAAAAAACGTCATTTTGGTGGAGAGGTCTTGTGTTATATTTGGTAAAGAGATTAAACCTATCAAAAAATCTTATGGTTTAAAATTAATATTAAGTAATACTAATTTTAAAGTTAATTAAGCTGGATTCTTGGATAAGGAGGATTTTATGTCAAGAATTGGTAAATTACCTATTGTAATACCTGAAGGTGTTTCGGTAGAAGTTGATAACAGAACAATAAAAGTTAATAAAGACAATCAGGAATTATTTCATCAAATACCTCCTGGCATAAAGGTAAAAATTGAAGATCATAAAATAATAGTTGAGCGATTAAGTGATTTAAGACTCAATCGTTCTCTACATGGATTAACTAGAAATATGATATTTAATATGGTTAAAGGTGTGAATGTTGGGTTTGAAAAGATATTGGAAATAAATGGTGTAGGATATCGAGCTGATATAAAAGGGAAGGATTTAGAATTAAATTTAGGATACTCACATCCAATAAAAGTTAAAGCTCCTGTTGGAATAGAGTTTATTGTTGATAAACAGAAAACTATTAAAATAAAAGGCGCTGACAAACAACTTGTTGGAAAGATAGCTTCTGAGATAAGAAGCTTAAAAAAACCAGAACCATATAAAGGTAAAGGAATTAGATACCTTGATGAACACATTAGAAGAAAAGTTGGAAAGGCAGGAGCAACTGTAGGTAGCAAATAATAATTATAGATTAATGAATTAGTGCAAAGATAGAAAAGGAGTGCTTTTTATAATGGAAAATAAGAAAAGAAATGCTCGGCTAAGAAGAAAAAAAGGCATTAGAAAAAATGTATATGGAACTTCCGAAAAACCCAGATTATCAGTTTTTCGAAGTGCTAAACATATTTATGTACAAGCTATAGATGATGAAGATAGTAGAACCATTGTTTCTATATCTACTTTAGATACTGAAGTAAAAAAGGAAGTTAGATATAGCGGAAATATTAAAGCAGCAGAAATTACTGGAAAAATATTTAACAACAGATTAAAAGAAAAAGGAATAAAGAAAATTGTCTTTGATCGAAATGGTTATTTATATCATGGTAGAGTAAAAGCATTGGCTAATCAAATTAAACTTTAACATAAAGCTGTCTATAATATAAAGTGTTATTTGTTATTTTAATAATTTGTTATATTTTGATTGAAAGAGAGAGGAGATGAGTTAGTGCAAAAGATGATTACTGAGGAGCAAGAGTTTAAGGAGAGCGTAATTTTTGTAAACCGAGTTAGTAAGGTGGTAAAAGGTGGAAGAAGATTTGGTTTTAGTGCAATGGTAGCTGTTGGTGACAGAAAGGGAAATGTTGGTATTGGTTATGGGAAAGCAAAAGATGTTTCAGATGCAATTAGAAAGGCAGTTACCAAGGCTAAAAATGATATGCATAAAATTAAAATCAGAAATGAGACAATACCGCACGCTGTAACCGGTGTTCATGGAGGTGCAAAAGTCTTTTTACGTCCAGCCTCTCCTGGAACTGGTGTTATTGCCGGTGGTCCTGTGAGAGCAATAATTGAAGCAGCTGGTATTCAGGATATTCTCACTAAATCATTAGGAAGTGATAATAATTTAAATGTTGTTAAGGCTACTATGAATGCTTTGTTAAGTTTAAAAAATGCTAGAGAAGTTGCTAAGTTAAGAGGAATTCCTGTTGAAAAAATATTTAGTTAGTTGTAACTAAGGAGAAGTTTACTATGGAAATACATGAATTAAAACCAAATGCTGGATCAGTAAAATCAAAAAAAAGGATAGGAAGGGGAAATTCATCCGGTCATGGTACTACCGCTGGCAGGGGAACAAAAGGACAGCATAGCCGTTCTGGTTCAAAAAGAAGATGGTATTTTGAAGGTGGTCAAATGCCGCTAAGTAGGAGAGTACCAAAACGTGGTTTCCGTAATGTTTTTGCTAAAAAATATGCAATTATTAACACGGAACAATTAAATAAATTTAATGATGGTGAAATCATTACACCTGAAAGATTGATACTTGATGGAATGGTAAAAAAAGTAAGAAATGGAATAAAAATATTAAGTAAAGGTGAAATCAAAAAAAATTTAATTGTTAAAGCTCATAAATTTAGCAAAGAAGCAATAAATAAAATAGAAGCAGCAGGCGGAAAAGTAGAGGTGATATAAGTGCTGGATCAACTGAGGAGTTTATTTAAAATACCTGACCTGAAAAGTCGTTTATTATTTACTATGGCAATGCTAATAGTAGTAAGGTTAGGAAGTCATATACCACTGCCAGGAATTGATAAACAAGCTTTAGCAAGTTTATTTGCCCAGGGTGGTATTCTTGGATTCTTTGATCTTTTTGCTGGTGGCGCCTTGAGTAGATTTTCTCTATTCGCACTCGGAATTATGCCATATATTAATGCTTCCATTATAATGTCTTTATTACAATCAGTGGTTCCTCTCTTTGAACAGTGGTCCAAAGAAGGAGAAGAAGGTAGAAATAAAATAAATCGTATAACGAGATATGGAACAGTTTTGCTAGGTCTTATACAAGCAGTAGGGATAAGTGCATGGTTAGAAAGTTTACAGGTTCTAATGATAACTGGGATGTTATTTCGAATATTAATAGTTTTTAGTCTAACTGCCGGAACCTGTTTTTTAATGTGGTTAGGTGAACAAATAAGTGATTATGGTATAGGTAATGGCATTTCAATTATTATCTTTACAGGTATAGTAGCTAGAATACCCACTGAAATTATTCAAACTTGGAGTTTGGTTAGAGTAGGAGAGGTTGGAATTATCTCTATAATCGGATTGTTGGTAGTAGTGGTATTAGTTATTGCGGGTGTAGTTGCTATACAGCTGGGACAAAGACGTATACCAGTGCAATATGCTAAAAGAGTTATTGGTAGAAGATTATATGGAGGTCAGGGTACCCACATTCCTTTACGAGTGAACCAAGCCGGGGTAATTCCGATAATATTTGCTTCTGCCATTTTGATATTTCCAGGTACTATTGCTCAATTTTTTCAGAAATCTGCATTTATGCAAAAGGTTGCTCAGGCTCTTTCGCCTGGAACATCATTATACCTTAGTTTGTATGCTATATTAATAATTGTATTTACTTTTTTTTACACAGCAATAACCTTTAATCCGCAAAATCTTTCAGATAATATGAAAAAATATGGTGGTTTTATTCCCGGAAGAAGACCCGGTAAGGCTACTGCAATGTATATAGATAATATAATGACCAGAATTACCTTGAGCGGTGCCATCTTCTTAGCCATAATAGCGATTTTACCAAATATTTTAATTGAAGTTACTGGAATTACTACTATTTATTTTGGAGGTACTTCTGTTCTTATTATGGTTGGAGTTGCTTTGGAAGTAGTTCAGCAAATAGAGTCCCATATGTTAATGAGACATTACGAAGGATTTATAAAGAAATAGCATACAATTAATTAATATTTAAATAGGATATGATAAATGATAATTATATTATTAGGCCCACCTGGTGCAGGAAAAGGTACCATTGCCAGTGAAATAAATAAACGTGTTGCTATTCCAATAATTGCTACTGGTGATATCTTAAGAAATGCAATTGAACAAAAATCTAATTTAGGAAAGAAAGTAAAGAATTATGTTATTTCAGGAAAATTAGTTCCAGATGAATATGTTATAAAAATAGTAGAAGACAGAATTAAGGCTGATGACTGTGAAAAAGGATTTATATTTGATGGATTTCCCAGAACAATCAAGCAAGCAAATAAACTTGATTTAGTTTTTAGAAGATTAGGCATAAGTATTGATCAAGTTTTTTATTTTCAGACTTCTTACCATACTATAATTAATAGATTAGCTGGTAGAAGAGTCTGTATCAAATGTGGAACAATTTATAATCTTAATTATGATCCTCCTGATATTACTGACATCTGTAATAAATGTGGAGGAAAATTAATTCAAAGAAATGACGATAAAGAAGAAACTATAAAAAATAGATTAGAAATTTATAATCAAGAAACCTTTCCCTTGGTTAGTTATTATCAGGAAAAAGATATTTTAACAAGAATAAATGCTGACCAGGATGTAGAAGATAGATTTAAAGATTTATGGAATAGACTTATTAAATTAGATGTTGTAGCAGGAAATAGTGAATAATGGTAATCATAAAGACTAATAAAGAAATTGAAGAAATAAAGAAAAGTTGTCAACTGACAGCAAATACCTTAAAATATGTCGCCAATAGAATAAAACCCGGTTTAAAAACAATACAATTAGATCAGATGGCAGAAACATTTATCAAGAAACATGGTGGGATTCCGTCTTTTAAAGGGTATGGCCCTAAAGGACAAGAGTTTCCTTCTTCAATATGTATTTCCATAAATGACGAGATTGTTCATGGAATACCTGGAGATAAGATTTTAAAAGAAGGTGATATTGTAAGTATTGATATTGGTACTAATCTTCATGGATATTTTGGTGATATCGCAGCAACATTTGGAGTTGGCGAGATAAGTAATGTGGCAAAAAACTTAATCAAAACAACAAAAGATTGTTTATCAGCAGGAATTAAACAGGCAATTAAAGGAAATTTTATCGGAGATATTTCATACACTATTCAATTAATTGCCGAGAAAAATGGTTTTTCTGTAGTAAGGGAGTATGTAGGTCATGGAGTTGGATTAAAGGTTCATGAAGATCCACAAATTCCCAATTATGGAAAGGCAAAAACAGGATTAAAATTGGAGAAAGGAATGGTAATAGCCATTGAACCTATGCTAAATCAAGGAGATTACCGAACAATTTGTAACAGTGATGGATGGACTGTAAAGACTGCTGATGGTAGTCTATCAGCACACTTTGAACATACTATTGTAATATATGAAGAAGGAAATGATATATTGACAAATTTAAATTAAATTGTGATGTTTTTATTAAAATATTTTCTTTTTATTTTTAATTAGGAGAATAAAATGGGCAAAGAAAAATATGTGGAAATGAAAGGACGAGTAACTCAGGCTTTACCAAATGCTACTTTTAAAGTTGAGTTAGAAAATGGATGTGAAATTTTAGCCCATATATCGGGAAAAATTAGAATGAATTTTATTCGTATATTGCCTGGAGATAAAGTGAAAGTCGAAATATCCCCATATGATTTAAGTCGCGGTAGGATTGTATACCGTTTGTAAGATAATTAATTTAAAAATGATTTTTTAAATAATTAAAATTTATATTTAAAAATTCTTTATTTGTTTAGAATTTATTAATTAATTCATATCATTATAGATAGGTACTATTATAGAGAGGAATAAAGCAAATGAAAGTCAGGGCTTCAGTGAAGAAAATATGTGAGAAATGTAAGTTAATTAGAAGAAATGGCAAAATAATGGTGATATGCAATAATCCAAAACATAAACAAAAACAAGGAAAATAAATTAGGAAGGAGCAAATCCTCATGGCTAGAATTAGTGGCGTCGATTTACCAAAAAATAAAAATATTGAAACTGCTTTAACTTATATCTATGGTATAGGTTTTACCTTATCTCGTAAAATATTAGCAGAGGCTGGAGTAAACAACCAAACTAAGGTTAAGGATTTAAAGGATGATGAAATTGCCAAAATTAGAGATGTTATTGGTAAAAATATTAAAGTCGAGGGAGAACTACGAAGTCAACAGACTGCTGATATTAAACGACTAATGGAGATTGGTTCTTATCGTGGATTAAGGCATAAAAAGGGGCTACCAGTAAGAGGGCAAAGAACAAGTACTAATGCAAGGACCAGGAAAGGCCCTAGAAAAACTGTTGGTGTGAAAAGAAGTAAAAAATAATGATAATAATAATGACTATTATGTTTTAAGTAAATGAAAGGAGAGAGCCACATTGGCAACACAAAAGCAAAGCAAGAAGGTTCGTAAAAAGAAAATAAAAAAGAATATATTAAAAGGTATAGTGCACATACAATCCACTTTCAATAATACTATTGTCAGCATCTCAGATGTGGAAGGAAATATAATTTCATGGGCTAGCGCTGGATCAATTGGAAATAAGGGCAGTAAAAAAAGTACTTCTTTCGCTGCTCAAAGAACAGCAGAAGAAGCTGGTAAAAAAGCAATGGATCAGGGAATGAAAGAAATTGATGTTTATGTAAAAGGACCCGGATCCGGTAGGGAAACTGCCATACGTTCATTACAGGCTATTGGATTTAAAATTAATTCCATAAGAGATGTTACTCCTATACCTCATAATGGTTGTAGACCACCTAAACAGAGAAGGGTATAAAATAAATTATAATAACATTATTTTTTTAGAATATTTACATTCTAAGTATATGTCACAACAGCTTTTGATAAAAAAATTTTTAATATATTGTTATGCAAATATAAGGAGGTATCTATGGCTAGATACAATGGACCGGTATGTCGTTTATGCCGTAGACAGGGTTTAAAATTATTTTTAAAGGGAGATCGTTGTTATACAGAAAAATGTTCTGTAGAAAGAAGGTCTTCAGAACCTGGAAAATCAGCTCATTCAAAAAGAATAAAGAAATTAACTAATTATGGTATACAATTGAGAGAAAAGCAAAAAATGAAGAACATGTATGGTTTACTGGAGAGGCAATTCAGTAATTTATTTAAGAAGGCAGAACAAAAACATGGTGTTACCGGTGATAACTTTATCCAATTTTTAGAAAGAAGATTAGATAATGTAATTTTTCGTCTAGGTTTTGTCAAATCACGGGCTAAAGCAAGGCAAATAGTAAGACATTCTCATATATTAGTCAATAGTAAAAAAGTTAATATTCCTTCTTACATGGTTGAAATTGATGATGTAATAGAGATCAAAGAAAAAAGTCAGGAAATTTTAGAATTTAAGGAATTAAAGCAAGGAAAAGTTGATATAAATGTTCCTTCATGGTTAGAAGTTGATTTGAAAAATTTAAAAGGTAAAGTTGTGAAGCTACCTTCTAAAGAGGATATTGATTTACCGGTTGATGAAAAATTGGTTGTAGAATACTATTCCAGATAGTTTAATTTTGATAGAGAGCTAATTTTTTGGGAAGGAGAGGTTGCCAGTTGTTAGATATAAACGAAATTAAAATAAAAGTTGAAAATTTAACCGATAGTTATGGTAAATTCATTATTGAACCTTTAGATAGAGGATATGGTGCTACCTTAGGTAATTCTTTAAGAAGAGTTTTATTATCTTCTCTTCCTGGCGCAAGTGCAACTGCAATAAGGATTGAAGGAATTATGCATGAATTTTCTACTTTACCCGGTGTTAAGGAAGATGTTAATGAAATTATTTTAAATGTAAAAGAAATCGTCTTTAAGATGTATGGAAGCAAATCGGAAATTCTCCGTTTAAAAGTAAGTGGGAAGAAAATTGTCACTGCAGGTGATATAATCCCTAATATCAATGTAGAAATATTAAATCCAGAACAAACCATAGCAACATTAAGCAGTGACGGTAAATTAGATATGGAAATAATAATTGAACAGGGCACCGGATACATTACTGCGCCAGAAAATAAGAAAAAAGGTCAAGCTATCAATTATATAAATATAGATTCACTATTTTCTCCCGTAATTAAAGTTGCTTATAATGTTGATAAAGCTAGTTCAGCTCAATTTATGAACTGTGAAAAGTTAGTATTAGATATTTATACAAACAAAAGCATCTTACCCGATGAGGCATTAAGTAAATCAGCTAATATATTGATTAAATACTTAAAAGTATTTAATAAATTTTCTCCTGATGACATTGATATAGAGGTCGAACAAGTTACTGAAGAGGAAAATGAGGGTAATGAACAAAAAAAATTACTTGAAAAAACTATTGAGGAATTGGATTTATCAGTAAGATCTTATAACTGCTTAAAAAAATCTAATATTAATACTTTCAGTGATATTATCAACAGAACTGAAGAAGAAATAATGTCAATTAAAAATTTGGGAAAGAAATCTTTTGAAGAAATTAAAGAAAAGGTAACAGAATTTGGATATAATTTAAAGGGTTCAGATTAAAAGGAGATGGTCTAATGAGACATAGAATTTTAAAAAGAAAATTAAATGTAGATACCAGTCATCGAAAGGCACTATTATCAAATTTAGCCATTTCTATGATTATATACCGTAAAATAAATACAACTCTCCCCAAAGCAAAGGAGTTACAAAAATATTTAGAGAAGATTGTAACTATTGCAAAAGAAGATAATTTACAGGCCAAAAGACAGGTATTCAAGATATTACAAAATAAGCAAGCTTTAAAATTACTTTTTGAAGAAATTAGTCCTCAATTTCGAGAAAGAAACGGTGGTTATACAAGAATAATAAAAGCTGGTTTTCGAAAAGGGGACTCCTCCCCTATGGCTATAATTGAGTTTGTGAAGTAAAAATTATCAAATAAAATATTAAGGTTAAATTGTTAGGATATAAAAAATATATACTGGCATTTTAACCTTTTTAATTTTATTTAAAAAATGAATTTTTTATGAAGGGAAAAAATCTTGATAAAATTTGATAACGTTACCCATTTTTACAATACAAATCAAGAAAATAAAATTACCTCCTTATCAAAAATTAATCTGGAAATTCAAAAGGGAGATTTTGTTGCTATTATTGGATCAAACGGTTCTGGAAAATCAACATTAGCAAAACATATTAATGGTTTGTTATTACCTAGTAAGGGAAATGTATTCGTAGAGAACTTTAATACAAAAGATATTGAGGCTATCTGGGATATAAGAAAAAAGGTTGGCATAGTCTTTCAAAATCCTGATAATCAGTTGGTTGCCACAACTGTAGAGGATGATATTGCTTTTGGATTAGAAAATATTGGAATAAAGGAACAAGAAATGAAAAAAAGAGTTGATTGGGCTCTGAATATAGTAGGACTGAATGAACTTAGAAATAGTGAACCCCATTTATTATCAGGTGGAGAAAAACAAAGAGTAGTTATTGCCGGTGCTTTAGCAATGCATACATCATATTTAGTTTTAGATGAACCAACCTCAATGCTTGATCCAAGAGGAAGGAAAGAAATTCTAGAAATAATTAAGAGGTTAAATAGAGAAGAAAATATTACCATTGTTTATATCACTCAATTTATGTCAGAAGCCACTCAATTCAAAAAAATATTTGTACTAAATAAAGGTGAAGTTATTTTAACCGGTTCTCCAAAAAATGTTTTCAATCAAGCAGAGTTATTGATCAGCTTGGGTTTAGAAGTACCACAAATTACCAAGTTAGCTAGAAAACTTGCTGAAAGCGGTCTTGATATTCCTTCTAATATTTTAAACGAAGATGAAATGATTGAATATTTATGTTTATACATTTAAAAAACGTTTCGTATACCTATAATATAAATATGCCTTTTGAGACTGAGGCTTTAAAATCAATTAATTTAAAAATTGATAAGGGCGAATTTATAGGAATTATTGGCCATACCGGTTGTGGTAAGACTACTTTATTACAATTATTAAATGGTTTATTAGAACCTACAGAAGGACAAGTATTTGTTGACAGTATTGATATTCACAAGAATAAACAAAAATTAAGAGAAATAAGAAAAAAAATAGGATTAGCTTTCCAATATCCTGAAAATCAATTTTTTGAGGAAACCATATCTAAAGAGATTGCCTTTGGGCCGAAAAATATTGGTATATCAGATATTGAATTAGAGCAGAGAATAAAGAAATCTTTAAAAATGGTAGATTTGGATTATTATTTCTATAAAGACAGGTCTCCTTTTAGCCTCAGTGGAGGAGAAATGCGTAGGGTGGCGATTGCTAGTATTTTGGCAATTGATCCTGAAATAATCATTTTAGATGAACCAACTGCTAGTTTAGATCCACAAAGTTGCTATAAATTATTATCAGTTATTGTAAATCTTTATCAAAAATACAATAGAACTATTATTATGGTTTCACATAATATGGAAATTATATCTGAGTTAACAAAAAGAATAATTGTTATGGAAAAAGGAAGGATCGTAATGGATGATACTCCAAGAAATATTTTTCAAGATTCCATACATAAATTAGAGAATATCGGTTTGTCTTTACCCCAGATAACTTATACTATGTATAAACTAAAAAAAATTGGGAAACCTGTTAGTTCAGCAATATTAACAGTAGAAGAAGCAAAAGATGAAATATTGAGATTAGTAATAAAAAGATAAAAAAATGAAATTTTTCAGAAATATTACCATCGGTCAATATATTTATAGAGATTCCATTATCCATAAATTAGATCCCAGGATTAAAATTATGGTAGTAATATTAATAATTATTGCGATATTTTTAGTAAAGTCTTGGTTTGGATTAGTTATTATTGGAGCATATCTTTTCATTAATATATTTCTGGCAAAGGTGCATCCAAAATTTGTTTTAAAAGGGATAAAACCTTTAATCATTATTATATTATTCACTCTATTAATACATTTTTTTACTACTCAAGGTGAGATTATTTATCATATATGGGTGCTAAATATTACTCGGGAAGGGATTCAGAGAGGATTGTTTATAGCAGCAAGATTGTTTTATTTGATTTTGTCAACATCATGGCTAACTTTAACCACTTCTCCGATATCTCTTACTGATGGAATAGAAAGGTTATTATCGTTTTTAAAAATCCTTAAGGTACCTGCTCACGAGATTGCAATGATGATGACTATTG
The DNA here is from genome assembly GCA_028717805.1 of Atribacterota bacterium. Taxonomy (NCBI): domain Bacteria; kingdom Pseudomonadati; phylum Atribacterota; species Atribacterota bacterium. Next base: position 4,438 of record JAQUNC010000003.1, on the reverse strand, counting down.
CGCTACGTTTTATTCCTACTTTAATGGAAGAAACTGAAAAAATAATAAAAGCTCAAATCGCCAGGGGAGCTGATTTTGAAAGTGGCAATTTTATCAAGCGAATTCAAAATTTTTTACCAATTATAATACCTCTTTTTATTAATGCTTTTCAAAGAGCTGATGAACTAGCAATTGCTATGGAAGCAAGATGCTATCGTGGTGGGGAAGATAGGACACATTATCGTCAATTATTAATAACTAATGCTGACTATATTTTTTTTATTATCACATTAATTATTCTTATTGGTTCTTATTTATTGATTATTTAATAAGGCAAAATATGCATAAATTTAAAAATATTAAACTTACTATTTCTTATGACGGAACAAATTATTCAGGATGGCAGAGACAAAGAAATAAGAAAACAATACAAGGTGTAATTGAAGATACCTTAAGAGGGCTTGCTGGGGAAAAGGAATTAAAATTATATGGTGCTGGACGAACAGATGCTGGTGTACATGCAGTTGGTCAGGTAGCTAATTTTAAAACAAAGGTTAATATTCCTATAGATAAATGGAATATTATTTTAAACAATTTATTACCAAGAGATATTAGAATAAAGTTTTCTAAAGAAGTGGATATTAAATTTCATTCTCGTTATAGTGCTAAGAGCAGAATATATAAGTATTACTTAATAAATAGACTCAGAAAAAATGAAATATTCAGTGCAAAAGACCTTTTTCTAAGTAGGTATTGCTATTTATGTAATTACCAATTAGATATTGAAAAAATGAAAAAAACTGCTCAATATTTACTTGGGTATCATGATTTTAATGCTTTTAGTTGTTTTAACCAAAAAAGAGGGGAATTGCTTAAAAATAAAACTAGGTATATTAAAAAAATTAATATCATTAAAAAAAGACAATTAATTACATTTTCTATCGAGGCAGATGCCTTTTTATATAAAATGACCAGGATAATAGTAGGAACTTTAATCGATTTCTCTATTAAGAATAAAGAACCAGAAGAGATTCTGGAAATATTAGAAAATAGTAATATGAAAAATATTGGGCAGGTTGTTCCACCTAATGGCTTGTATTTATTGAAAGTAAAGTATTAATAAAACAGGAAATTATTATTTTATTTTGATTTATCTTGACATTGAGTGTTAATTATATTAAAATCTATACGTTGTTTTATACTATATATTTTGGTTAGCAGCAGATGGAGGTAAAATGGATACTGATAGAGAAAAAAGGGGAAATATTGATAGAAATTGGCATTTAGTTGATGCAAATGGAAAAATATTGGGAAGGTTAGCTACTGAAATAGCAACATTACTCAGAGGTAAAAACAGAGTTAATTTTGACAGGTCAATTGATTTAGGTAATTATGTTATTGTTATCAATGCTGAAAAAATTAAGTTAACAGGCAAAAAAGAAGAACAAAAAATATATCGTTATCATACCCATTATCCTGGCTCCTTAAAAGAAATTCCCTATGCAGAATTGATAAAAAAGAAACCCGATTTTGTTATTAAAAAAGCTGTTAAAGGAATGCTTCCTGATAATAAGTTAAGTCAGAAATTAATAAAAAGACTTAAAATATACAGTGGTGATAAGCATCCACATATTGCTCAAAGCATTGAGATACTGAATTAAACAAGAAGGAGGATCAATACTTGACAGTTAGTCGATTTTATGGAACTGGAAGAAGAAAGACATCTGTTGCCAAAGTTTGGGTGTCACCTGGGAAGGGAGATATTGTTATTAATAATATTTCTTATAAGGAATATTTAAAAAATCAATCAAATATCTTAGAAGTTGAAGAACCACTAAGATTGGTGCAAAAACTTAATGAATTTGATATAAAGGTTAAGGTATCTGGTGGAGGTATTTCAGGTCAATCTGGGGCTATAAAGCACGGCATTGCAAGAGCGTTGGTTGAATCTGATCATTCTTTAAGAAGTGTATTAAAGAAAGAAAAGATGTTAGAACGTGATGCTAGAATGAAAGAAAGAAAGAAATATGGTCAAAGAGGTGCTCGAGCTCGATACCAGTTCTCCAAACGTTAATTTAAACTCACCCCTTAGATTGATATATTATATTTTTTTTATTTTTCTATAATAAAAATAGCCTTCATCGTTATTTATTTGTTAAAATATAATAAATGATGATGGCTTTTTTATTTAATGTTAGAGTAAGGGAATACTCAAATGCCTCAGAATATTTCTTTATTAGATATTTTAGATATTGTCCTTATTGCAATTATTTTATACAATATACTGCTCTTAATTAAAGATACTCCCGCTGCTCAAATTATAAAAGGGTTCTTAATCCTTTTTATTTTTTCATTTATATCTAATTGGCTTAGACTAAGAACCATAAATTGGTTGATCAAGGGGCTAATGGCTATGTTAGTTGTAGCTATTCCAATTATATTCCAGCCCGAATTAAGGCGCCTATTATTAAAAATGGGGAAAGGTGGTTTTTTAATAAATTTCCCTCTGTTTTCTCAGGGAGAAGAAATCAAAAAATGGGAAGAACTTATTAATGGTATTGTAATGGTAGCACCGATGTTATCTGCTGAAAAAATTGGAGCTTTAATCGTCCTAGAAAGAGATGTTGGCCTTCAGGATATTTTAGAAACAGGAATTATATTAAATAGTGAATTTTCTTCAGAATTATTGTATTCCATTTTTTTACCAAATTCTCCTTTACATGATGGAGCTGTTATTATTAGAAACAATCGCATAACTGGTGCTAATTGTATTTTACCATTAACTAAAAGAACCGATATAAAGAAATCATTAGGTACACGCCATCGTGCAGCTATTGGACTAAGTGAAATATCGGATTCACTAATAATAGTAATTTCAGAAGAAAAAGGAACAATATCTGTAGCTATTGATGGTAGATTAACCAGGCCTTTAAGGCCAGAATTGTTGAAAAAATTTTTACATAACTTATATCGACCAAAGAGTATGAAAATATTTAATATTGCCAAGAAGGCAGACAATAAGAAATGAACAAAATACAAAAATGGATAACAAACAATCTTGATATTAAAATATTAGCTTTATTTATGGCTGTTATTTTATGGTTTTATATTTCAAGCGAATATAACATTATGTCAGAAAAATATTATGACATTGAGGTTATTCCAATCAACTTAAGAAATAGTCTATCTATTAAAGAAATCAGAGAAAGGGTTAGTGTAGGAATTAAAGGCCCACAGAATATTATAGAAAATATCACTGCCTCCAGGATTATAGGAACAGTAAATTTACAGAATATTTTAGAAGATGGAGAATATCTTATTGATGTAAATGTAATTCCACCAAGGAATACAGAAATTGTTAAAATTATTCCAGCAGACGTTCGTATAATATTAGAGAAAATTATAAGTAAAGAATATTTAATTGAGTATAATTTAATTGGCTTACCTGAAAGGGGATATTCTTTAAAAGATGAACCAGAAATTATTCCTAAAAATGTTTTTATTACTGTACCTGAATCAATTCATAAAATAATTGATCAGGTGAGAATTGATATTGATATTTCAGCAATAAACAAAAATATAAATAGGGAAGAAAATGTTATTGTTTATGCGAAAGATAACGCTGTCTTAAATAATCTTAAAATAAATCCAGAAAAGGTGTTTGTATCCATACAGGTAAGAGAAGGTTATCCTGAAAAAATATTAGAAATAAAACCTCGTATTATCGGCAAACCAGCCCCAGGATTTTACATCTCAAAAATTGAAGCTAATCCAAATAGCTTTAATATTTATGGTGAATATACCAAAATTATCAATATAGATTTTTTAGAAACAATTCCTATTGATGTAAATGGAATTTCAAAGACTCTAACTGTAAAGGTACCTCCCATAATGACTGAAGGTATATATCTTGCAGAAAATCAGGAAACACTAGTTGAGGTACAAATCCAAGTAGAGGAGAGAGAAGAAGAAAAAATATTCCAAAATATAAAAATTGAACCAAGAGAAGCTTCTCCCTTCATAAATTTTCAATTAATACCAGAAACAGCCGATGTAACGATATCTGGAAAAACTAATATTATAAAAAATATTAAAGAAGAAGACATAAAAATTTTTGTAAATCTTTCCGATATAGGAATAGAAACAGCTCAGGTTCAAGCTGAAATACCCTCAGATGTTAATTTAGTCAGCATTATTCCAAAAGATGTTTCTATTTCTATAAAAAAATAAATATTTCTATACCCTAACCAAAAGATATTTTTACTAACTACTTTTACCTGAAGTATGAAGTAAGTATCTATATTAATATAGAATAACTGATTGTAGAATTTGTGTACTAATTTCGAGTAGTGTTAACAGTTTAGTTTAAAAAAACTGGTCATGCATGTTGTCTTTCCTATAGAATATAGTTGATAAAACAAAATCTAATAGGAAGGAGAACAGCACACATGACCATAGA
>JAQUNC010000002.1 GCA_028717805.1 Atribacterota bacterium | reverse complement strand
TGCCGGAGAGTACTTCTCCAGGCTATAGCCCGATATCTGAACAAAAAAGTAGAGGAGATACCCCTTTCCACCTTCCGACCCCCTACCAAGCCTGTTCCCCTGGGGATACTGGCAGGAGGTCAGGATGAGTGATAGGGCTGATATTGTTATTATTGGTGGAGGAGTACAGGGTTGTAGTATTGCCTATAACCTGGCAAAAAAGGGACAGAAGAATATAGTTATTCTGGAAAAGGATACCGTAGCTAACGGGTCATCAGGAAGATGTGGCGCAGGATTCCGTCAGCAATTTGGTACAGAAATGAATTGCATTTTAGCCCGAGATAGTGTTAAAATATTTGAACAACTTAGTGATGAGCTGGGATATGATATTGAGCTAAATCAAAAAGGTTATCTTATTATTGCTTATACGGAAAAAGAGGTTAATCAGTTTCAGAAAAACATCCAGTTAGAGAATAGTCTCAATATTCCTGCCCGACTGATAACACCTGGTGAAGCAAAAGAAATAGTGCCAGCTTTAAATATCAAAGATATGCTGGCAGCTACTTACTGTCCAACTGATGGTAATGTTAATCCGTTATTAACTACATTTGCCTATGCTGAGGCTGCTCGAAGGTTAGGAGTAAAATTATATCAATTTACTGGAGCACAAAAAATAGTAACTAAAGGACAAAAGATTCATGCAGTTATAACTAATCAAGGGAGTATATTGACCGATACAGTAGTTAATGCAGCAGGAGGGTATGCCCGAGAAGTGGGCGAAATTGCCGGTATTAAAATACCAGTATATGCTCAAAGACATCAGATAATGGTTACTGAACCCATTGAGCCATTATGGGAACCAATGCTAATGTCTTTTTCTCGTAATTATTATTTTCAGCAACTTCCGCATGGCAGCATTATTGGAGGTTATGGTGATCCAGAGAATGAAATTATAGGTCATAACCTGGGAACTAGCTGGCAATTTGCTGTTAAAATGGCGAGGAAGATGATCAATTTAATTCCTGTTTTAAGTAGCGTGCGGGTAGTCAGACAATGGTCAGGTTCTTATACTATGAGTCCTGATTCACAGCCAATTCTAGGTGAACACCCACAATTAAAAGGGTATTATATGTCTGTAGGTTTTAGTGGTCATGGATTTATGCTTGCTCCTATTACCGGAAGGATGTTAGCAGCATATATTATGGAAGGCCGTACCTTGCTACCCATAGAAAAGTTAAGTATTACTCGATTTGAACGGGGAGAGTTAATCTTAGAACCATCAGTGGTGTGAATCATATATAAATTGAAGTTTGATGTAGCTATAAAAAATAACATAGTCAAAATTGTTATTTTCTGCTGAAAGTCTTAATATATGATGTGTGATTATCCTAAAATGAGACAACTATTAAGTCAAATCCAGATATTTTGTCTCAACTATTAAAATAGGAGGTGATGCTAACCTAAAGAATTAAGTGAAATTTGAGCTTATATCACTTTAGAAATAAGTTTAAAGGAGGAGATTATGAATAGAATGAAACATATTTTAACTATTGTGATGATTTTAAGCGTATGTTTTTCCATTAATGTTTTGGCGCAACAACCACCGGTAGTGATTGGATTACAGGGACCCCTTACCGGTGCCGAAGCCATTGAAGGAGAAATGGCTAAACAAAGTGTAGAGACTGCAGCTAAGATGGTTAACGAAAAAGGCGGTGTTTTAGGTGGTAGGATGATTAAGATTGAAGTAGTGGATGACGCCTGTCAACCGAGAGCAGGAGCATTGGCAGCTATGAAATTGGTTTCCATGAAGGAAGTAGTGGCAGCTATTGCTACTTATGGTTCTTCTGTAACGCAGCCTGCTTCAGATATTTATGAAAAATTTAAGAAGGTCAATATTGCCTATGGAGCAACTGTTACTCATTTATCAGAAAGAGGACTACAATATTTCTTCCGTACCTGTGGCAGAACAGATACACAAGGGATATTCTTTGCTGAGGAAGTGGTGCCTTATTTTAAAGCCAAAAGAGTGGCAATTATGCATGATAATACCTCCTTCGCTTTGGGTTTAGCAGAAGAGGCACGAAATGCTGCACTAGCAGTTGGTAATATTGATGTAGTTTACTTTGATGCTATTACTCCTGGAGAATCTGATTATACAGTTCCCTTAACCAAGTTGAGAGAAACAAATCCGGAAGTCTTTTATTTCACAGGATATTTCCCCGAAGCAGGTCTCATTATAAGACAGGCTAGAGAAATTGGTATTGATGCTGTCTTTGTAGGAGGAGATGCTGCCATTAATGAAGATTTCATAAGAATAGCAGGTTTAGAATACGCTGCCGGATGTTATATGACTCAGGAAGCCTTAATAGAATATTTCACCAATCCAGAAGCTATGGAATTTAAAGCCAAATATCAAGAGGCATATGGCAGCTTACCTTCCAGTCCTTGGCCTGTTTATGCTGCTGATGCTTTAATGGTGTTGGCAGAAGCAATTGATAAGAGCGGTTCTACCGATTCTGAGGCATTGGTGAATTACTTGAAGAATGAAATGACAGAATTCCCCAGCATTACCGGACCAATCGGATTTGACGAAAAAGGCGATCGAGTTGGCACCGGAATCAATCTCTATGTTGTTAATACTGACGGAAACTACTCAATAGTGAAAATATAATGAATCATTTTTTTGAGGTAGAAGGTTTGCTCTATGAAAATAATTATTGAACAGCTATTAAATGGATTAACCATTGGATCATTTTATTCCTTGATTGCTATGGGCTATTCAATGGTTTATGGAGTGATGAAATTAATTAATTTTGCCCATGGTGATTTCTTTACCTTTGGTTCCTATTTGGGATACACTTTATTAGTAATGGGGATATCCTATGTTACTTCTACCTTAGGCGTATGGGGCGGTATGATTGCGGCTATGTTAATAGCCGCAATCGGAACCGGTATTTTAGGTATAGTGGTGGAAAGAATTGCCTATCGCCCCATATACCCAGCTGGCAGATTACCAGCAGTGGTATCGGCCTTAGGTGCCTCAATTTTTATTCAAAATGCCATTATGGTTATTTGGGGGCCACGTCCACAGGCTTATACCTCTGAGGTTATTCCAGGATACATATTAAATATTGCTGGTTTTAGAATTAATATATTACAAATAATTATTTTGCTTCTCTCTTTTCTGTTAATGGGAATTCTATATTATATTGTTCAAAAAACCACCTTTGGTGCTGCTATCAGAGCTTCAGCCTTAGACAGGGAGACGGCTGCTTTAATGGGTATAAACATTAATTTAATCATCTTTTTTATCTTTGCCCTTGGCCCTGCTTTAGGAGGAACTGCTGGTGTAATGGTAGGTATGTATTATCGCAAGATTAGTTTTATTATGGGTTGGAATTTTGGTTTAAAAGCTTTTACTGCTACAATTTTAGGTGGTATTGGCAATATTCCTGGAGCAATGATTGGGGGATTAATTCTAGGGGTACTGGAAATGCTTGGTTCAACTTATGTTTCAACCGCTTATAAAGATGTATTTGTTTTTTTAGTCTTAATATTGGTATTAATCTTTAGGCCAACCGGTATTCTTGGTGAAAAAATTGCTGAGAAGGTGTAGGTACCATATATGATGGCAAAAAGTGTAAATAGTCAGGTAAATAAGTTTAATATAAAGAGTAATTGGATTGTTATTATAGTAATAATATCATTTCTTTTATTTCCCCTGGTGATAAAAAATGATTATATTATTGATGTAGCCTTTTTCTTTGGAATTTATACCTTATTAGGTCTTAGTTTAAATATTGTTTTGGGAGAGGTAGGTTTGTTTGATTTAGGGCATATGGGCTTTGCTGCTATTGGAGCATATACTACCGCTATCTTAAATACCAGTTTTGGAATCCCGGTATTGCTATTATTACCAATTAGTGCTATTACTGCCGCGATTTTTGCTTATCTGGTCTGTTCTCCCATCATTCATTTAAGGGGGGATTATTTATGTATTGTTACTATAGGCATGGGAGAAATTATTCGATTAACCTTGCTTAATAATCCCTTTGGCTTAACCGGTGGTCCAAATGGTGTTTTCGGAATTTGTTTTCCAGCCATAGGTAGCTGGTTGATAATAGATAATTGTCTGAAGTTTTATTATTATGTTTGGATTGTAGTTGGACTCAGTGTTGTGGCTTTAATTAGACTGCAGAATTCTAGAATCGGCAGAGCATGGAATTATGTTCGAGAAGATGTAATTGCAGCAGAGGCATCTGGAATTGATGTTAGAAATTACAAATTATTAGCTTTTGTACTAGGTGCTGCTTTAGCAGGAGTAGCCGGGAGTATTTATGCCACCAAACTAATGATTGTTTCCCCAGAGAGTTTTACCTTTATGGAATCATGTTTGTTATTTTGCATAGTGTTAATAGGCGGGATGGGTTCCATTCCAGGTATATTTATTGGGGCAGCTGCCATTTCTCTTTTCCCTGAGATATTTCAAGCCTTTGCTCAATATCGTATGCTTTTCTTTGGAGCAGTAATGATTATAATGATGATGTTTAGGCCTGGAGGCGTGTGGCCTAGACAGAGGGGAAGAATTCAAACTACATCAATTTTAATAGGAGCTGACCAGAGTGAATTATAATATAAAGATATGGGAAAGGTAAAAGATGACGGGAAAAAATGATATTATACTGGAAACAAAGAAACTAACAAAACGTTTCGGTGGACTTATTGCTGTGAACCAGTTTGATTTAAAAGTCATTAAAGGTAAAATCAGCAGTATAATTGGTCCGAATGGTGCTGGTAAAACCACAGTATTTAATGTAATTACCGGTATTTATCAACCGGATGGTGGTGAATATTTCTTTAAAGGGGAAAGATTGTTTGGGCTCAAACCCCATCAAATATTATTCAAAGGCATTGCCCGTACTTTCCAAAATATCAGGCTGTTTCCAAATATGACCTGTCTGGAGAATGTTATGGCTGGTCAGCATGCCAGAAGTAGTTCAGGAATGTGGCACTCTATTTTTAGAACAACATCTCAGCTTAAAGAAGAACGGAGAATAATGGAAATTGCTGAGAATAGGTTAGAGCAGGTGGGTTTATCTAATCATAAACATGAACTGGCTAAGAATATTGCCTATGGTAACCAGAGAATGTTAGAGATTGCTCGAGCTCTAGCAAGTGATCCTGATTTATTAATATTAGATGAACCAAGTAGTGGTCTTAATGATAAAGAAACTGAAGATCTTATGAGTTTTTTAGATAATCTACTCAGAGATAATTTAACAATTTTGTTAATAGAACATGATATGAATGTAGTTATGGGGATTTCTGATTTGGTAACGGTAATGGATGAAGGTAAAAAAATTGCCGAAGGTAAGCCGGAAGAAATTTATAATAATCCCATTGTTATTGAAGCTTATTTAGGAAAAGAGGAAGAGGAGGAAGGCTATTCCTGATGGATAATCTATTGAAAATTGAAAACCTTCATATTAATTATGGTTCCATTAAAGCGCTGAAAGGGATTTCCCTGGAGGTTAATCCGGGTGAGATTGTTACGGTTTTAGGAGCAAATGGTGCGGGTAAAAGCACATTATTAAGAGCCATATCCGGTTTAATACCTATTCACAAAGGGGAGATGTCTTTTATTAATAAATCATTAAAAAACACTGAAGCCTACCGCATTGTTATTGATGGAATTTCACATGTTCCGGAAGGCAGAAGGGTATTTGCTACCCTCTCTGTAGAAGAAAATTTAAATTTAGGAGCCTTTAACCGCCGAAGCAATCGACAACTTGTTTTAGAACGAAAAGAAAGGGTTTACAATCTCTTTCCCATTCTGAAACAGAGGAAAAATCAGTTAGCCGGTACTCTGTCTGGAGGAGAACAGCAGATGCTGGCAATTGGTAGGGGATTAATGAGTGATCCTAAACTTCTGCTTTTAGATGAACCTTCTCTGGGTTTAGCTCCTATATTGGTAAAGCAGATCTTTAAGATTATTAGAGAGATAAATGAACAAGGAGTTGCTATTCTATTGGTGGAGCAGAATGCCCGGAAAGCCCTGGCCATTTCTCACCGAGGTTATGTACTGGAAACCGGGAATATTACCATAAGTGGTTCTAGCTCAGAACTAAAGAATAACAAAAAAGTTCAGGAAGCCTATCTTGGTGGAGCGGCATTACAAAGAAATAAGAATAGAATAAGCTAAAGTTGTCAAAATAACCGATAAGGAAATGAGAACCTAAAACCATTGACAAAAGGTTACAGAGAAAAATAAGAAGCTGATTAAGTCATTGGTTTTCTTTATTTGTCATAACCTATTCCCTACCTATTCCCTTCAGAGAGAGTATATTGTGAGAAGAAATAATTTTTTATAGCATAACTTTTATGTGAAAATAACTGTATGAGATTGCTAAGCACTGCCTAAGCAGTGCTCGCAAGGACCTTGAAGTTTATAGTGAAAGGTTTTTGGCTTTTGGTTAATCTTCTTTGGGCTATAACACTTACCTATGATTCACCCAATACGCATGACTCATAACCAAATGATCATTATAAGGGTTTTTCCTTTTCAGTCATTATAAGGAGCAAAGCATTGAGGTAATCTCATCCACCTTTACCCAAGGAATTTAAACCGAAAACTTTAAACCATTTTCTCTAAGAACCAAATACCAGATAATAAATACTAGCTACCAACTACTGACGACCAAATTGATAGTATACAATATACTTAGTACGGTATACTATATCTATGTAATGAGCTACGCACCACGGTATACTATATACTAATTAAAGGAGTTCTAAAGGGGAAGGATTCCCCTTGAATATACTATTGATTTAAATTAATTGAAAAAAGGATTCTTTTTTGTTATAGTATATGCAAGTTCTAATTTTATATAGTTGAATGATGTCAATTAGAAGTTAGATACAATTACAGAAAGAAAAGTGATATGAATAAAAATAATAATGAAGATAAAGAATTGATAACATTATTTAATGGTGAATTGTCAGAGTTACGGGATAGTTTAAGAGAAATATTCGGCTTAGTATTGAATTCCTTAGAATACTCCATACAATCATTGATTAACCAAGACCAGCAACTGGCACAGCGGGTAATTGATAGTGATGAAAAGATTGATCAGATGGAGCTGGATATTGAAGAACAATGCCTACAATTAATTGCTTTAAAACACCCAGTATCTAAAAAATTACGTGTTATAACCTGTGGAATGAAAGCAATTTCTGAATTAGAGAGAGTTGGTGATAGAGCAGTAAATATTGCAGTAGCAAGCCAGTATCTGTCCTCAAAACCATTGGTCAAACCCTTAATTGATATTCCCAGGATGGCAGAAATAACGCAAAGTATGCTCAAAGATAGTCTTGATGCCTATTTGAGTGGGAAGGTTGATTTAGCGAAATCGGTCTGGGATCAGGATAGGTTGGTAGATCAGTTAAATCAGCAGATTTTTCGAGAGTTGCTTACTTTTATGCTAGAAGATCCTCATACCATCAGCAGGGGAATTCACCTTATTTTTATTTCCGATAATCTAGAAAGAATAGGTGATCATGCTACTAATTTAGCAGAGAGAGTGGTATATATTGTTAACGGGGAAAGAATGAAACAAAGAATAACACCTCAGGAAGAGATGGACTGAATAAAGAAGAGAAGATGGTATTTATTATTAATATAATTAATTATTTATTTAGAATATATAGTTACATTATTTTAGCCAGAATATTTTTATCCTGGGTACAGATTGATCATACCAATCCCATTGTCCGATTTATCTATAAAGTTACTGAGCCGATTTTGGCTCCTTTTCGTATAGTAATATCATTGGGTGGAATGGGGATTGATTTATCACCTATTATTGTCTTTTTTTTGCTTAATTTACTCAGGACATCTTTGATAAGACTTATTGTAAATTTATATTATTAATAAGTTAAATGGCAGAATATAAGAGATAAAAAAATAGACTGCAAAGAGAAGGAGGGTAATTGATGAGAATTACTCCAATGGACATTGAACAACAACAGTTTGGTAGGTCTTTTAGAGGATATAACGAGGAAGAGGTTGATAATTTTTTAGATAGGATTGCTAAAGACTATGAAGAAGTACTAAATGAGAATATTAAGAATAAGGAAGAAATAGAAAAACTACAAGCCAGGTTAGAAGAATATTCTAGAATGGAGGAGACTTTGAGGAGTGCTTTAATTAATGCCCAGCAGAGTGCCTCCAGTATTAAAGAAAGTGTGCAAAAAGAGTCTCAAGCTATAATAGATAGTGCTAAAATTGAAGCTGAGAAAATCAAACAAAGGGCTAAGCAGGAAATATTAGATATAAACAATGAAATTGTAGCTTTAAAGAAGAAAAAGTTTATTATTTTAGAGGAACTGAAAAACACCTTAAAACTGCATATGCGTATGCTTGAGGAAGAGATTCCGGAAGAGGCAGAGAGGGAAATAGGTTCCAGCTATATTCAGGATAAATCTATTGAAAATCTGAAAATGAAATTGTATCCTGAACAAGATCGGGGTATCGAAGATATTCAGAATAAGAATATTGATTAGATAAAAAAGGATGCCCATAAAATATTAACCTTTTAGTAAATAATTATTATAATTATTAACAATATTTTAATTATATAAAAATTAATTATAAATTCAAAAATATAATAATTAAGGGATAATGGTAAAATCTTTGTGATCTTTGTTTTAGCAAACAATGAAATTGAGGAAGAGTAGGTTATAAAAATACCCAAAATCACCTCTCAAATTTTGACTGAAAGGATAATAATAAGTCAAGACGGTTGCACCGTTAAAGCAAGTGATGGATGAATGCTTAGCATTCTTCCTAGAAAGTATTATAGTTTCATTTACATCAGTTTAATCTTTAATTTAATTTTTTTGATTATAGGTCTTTACGGTTATTCATGAAACTATAGGTAAAAATTAAGGTGGTACCGCAGGAAGTATTAACCTCTTGCCCTTTACCGGCAAGGGGTTTTTATTTTATATCTGAAGATTAGTATCTAAAATGATAAATATATGATGAATTTTTTTAAAATTATATTATGAAATTAAATTAATTTCTAATCTTATGAGGAAAAGGGAGTTATTTATGGATTTTAAAACAACACTTAATTTACCAAAAACTGATTTTTCAATGAAAGCTAATTTACCAAAAGAAGAGCCAAAAATGCTTAAATTTTGGCAAGATATAGAGCTAAATAAAAAATTGTTAGTCAAGTATCGTGATAGGAGAAAATTTATCTTACATGATGGACCACCTTATGCCAATGGGAATATTCATATAGGGACTGCTTATAATAAGATACTGAAAGACATTATACCTAAATTTAAATGGATGAGAGGATTTAATGCCTATTATGTTCCAGGTTGGGATACACATGGTATGCCTATTGAGCATAAAGTAAGTCAGGATCTCAAGGTAACAATAAACGACATCGATCCGGTGGCATTAAGAGGAAAATGTCAGGAGTATGCCAAAAAGTATATCAATATTCAAAGGGAAGAATTTAAGAGATTAGGAGTCATTGCTGATTGGGAAAATCCTTACTTGACCTTTTTACCCGAGTATGAGGCTATCCAGATTGATGTATTTGGAAAAATGTATGAACGTGGTTATATTTACAAAGGATTAAAAGCAGTCTACTGGTGTTCTTCCTGTGAAACCGCCCTAGCTGCCGCTGAAATTGAGTATAGCGATGAAGTAAGTGATTCTATTTATGTTAAATTTGAAGTTATAGATGATTTAAGCTCAATATTTCCAGAAGCAAAAAAAGGAGAAACTTATGTGGTAATCTGGACTACTACACCATGGACTATCCCAGGTAACTTTGCTATTACCTTTAATCCTGATTTAAAATATAGTTTGGTAAAGACAGAACATGGTTATTTGATTCTTGCTACTGGTTTGATAGAAAAAGTAATGAAAGAAATAGGCTTAACTAACTATAAGATTTTAAGTGAGCAACCTGGTAGTATTTTTGAAGGTATTAAATGTAGACATCCATTACTGGAAAGAGACTCTGTTATTATATTGGGAAAGCATGTTAACTTGGAGGAAGGTACTGGATGTGTACACACAGCACCCGGACACGGACAGGAAGACTATGAGATTGGTATAAAATATGAGCTTCCTGTGATTTCAGTATTGGATAGCAAGGGTAGGCTTAACGAAAATGCCGGACCTTTTAATGGGCTTGATTATCGAGAAGGAAATAAAAAAATAATTACAGCCTTACGAGAGAAGGGATATCTATTAGGAGCAGGAAAAATAAAGCATTCTTATCCCCATTGCTGGCGATGTAAGAATCCAATTCTGTTTCGAGCCACAGAACAGTGGTTTGTTTCTGTTGATAAATTTAGGGAACAATCACTAAGAGCTATTGATGAGGTTCAATGGATTCCCAGCTGGGGAAAAGAAAAAATATATGGCATGGTCGAAGAAAGAACTGATTGGTGCATTTCCCGTCAGCGAGTATGGGGTGTCCCCATACCGGCTTTTTATTGCCAGAAATGTAAAGAGATTGTTATTACTCCCGAAACTATTCATGCGGTAAAAGAATTGTTTAAAGAAAAAGGGTCGAATTCCTGGTTTGAGATGAGTGCCGAAGAGATTCTCCCCAGGGGATTTCAGTGTCCCCATTGTCAGGGAACTAAATTTGAGAAAGAAAAAGACATTATGGATGTCTGGTTTGATTCTGGCTGCAGCCATGCAGCAGTACTGATGAATAGAAAACAGCTGCACTGGCCTTGTGAATTATATCTGGAAGGTTCTGATCAGCATCGGGGATGGTTTCAAACCTCACTCTTGACAGCTGTAGCAGCCTTTGATCAGGCTCCTTATAAATCAGTTTTAACACATGGATTTACCGTTGATGAGGAAGGCAGGAAGATGTCTAAATCCCTCGGTAATGTTATTCCCCCTCAGGAGGTTATTGACCAGTATGGAGCAGATATCTTAAGACTCTGGGTAGCCTCTTCTGATTATAAAAAGGATATCAGGATTTCCAGGAAAATATTACAACAACTGGTAGAGATTTACCGAAAAATAAGAAATACTTCCCGCTTTATTCTGGGAAATTTATATGATTTTATTCTTGAACAACATTCAGTTACTTATAAACAGTTGGAAGAAATCGATAAGCTTATCTTAAGCCAGTTCCAGAATTTAATAAAGAAAACTACCGAAAATTATGACCAATATGAGTTTCATTCTTTCTATCATGATATTCATAATTTCTGTACTTTAAATTTAAGTTCCTTCTATTTGGATATTATTAAAGATAGGATCTATGTTTTAAATTGCGATTCGATATCTCGCAGAGCTGCTCAGACGGTTTTATATAAAATAATAGATGCTTTAAGCCGATTGATTGCCCCAGTATTAAGCTTTACAGCTGAAGAAATCTGGCAATCTTTGAACCAGATTGCCAAGCAGGAAGAGAGCGTTTTCTTGGCTAATTGGCCTGAAATCGATCCAGGATTGGTACAAATAGAACTGGAACAGAAATGGGATAAGCTACTGGCAGTAAGAAAGGATGCTTTAAAAGCTCTGGAAATCCGGAGAAAGGATGGTCTTATCGGTAATTCACTGCAAGCACAGGTTGATCTTTATGCTGGGAGTAAATCCCTGTATGATTATTTAATTCAGTTTGATGGTAAACTGGAAATGTTATTTATTGTTTCAAAGGTAAATTTATACTTTTTTAAAGAGCAAATTTCTGAAGAAAATGTTTTTACAGGAGAAGAAATTCCAGAACTTTCTGTAGTTGTAAGAGTAGCCCCCGGCCAAAAATGTGAAAGATGTTGGTGTTATTCTGAAACAGTAGGATCGGATAGTCGTTATCCCAATATCTGTCAGAGATGTGTATCAGTATTAGAAAAAGAAAATGATAGTTGATTTTCAGAAAGAGTGTTAAGTTACTACAAAAGCATTAATTCTCAGGATACTGAAACAAAAATATTACAGTAATATATACTGTAATAACATAAAAGATAAAATAAAAAAAATAATTACATGGTAAGATTTACTAAATGTCAAATACCAGATACTAGCTACTAAAATGGTCAAAGCACTTTACACCACTTGGTACGCTATACGGTATACTATGTACTATATACTAATAAAGGGGTTCTCAAGGGGAAAGATTCCCCTTGAATATCCTGTATTACTGGAGATCCAATGCGTTTTGTTATAGGAGTATTACTGGTAATCATTGCTGACCAGGCCAGTAAAATATGGATATCGAGTAATTTGGAATTGGGGGAATCTATTCCCATCATAAATAAGATATTTCATTTCACTTATATTCAGAATCCAGGATCGGCTTTTGGCCTGTTAAGGTTTAGCAATACAACTTTTATCGTTATTGGTTTGCTAATTATTCTCCTAGGAATTATTTTCTTATCAAAGATAGCTCGACATAGTAGGTTAATATTTTTCTCATTTATTTTGATTTTAGGAGGTTCCCTGGGTAATCTAATAGATCGTTTAAGAATTGGAAGTGTAATTGATTTTTTAGATTTCAGAATATGGCCTATCTTTAATGTTGCTGATTCGGCTATTAATATTGGATTCTTTTTTCTGATAATTCATTTTTTATTCCAGCCGGAAGGTGCAAGAGATGATAATAATCTGGAAGAATGAAACACATTTTCCGATAAGCAAATTACCCAATGAGGATATTTACCTGTTTCGAGGTTGCTAAAATGAACGAGATTGATTTCCCAAAAATCACTGGTAAACTTCAGTATTTAGAGCAGGAAAAGATTAGAGTGGATTCTTTTTTAGCCAAGGAAGAAGTTGCCAATTTATCAAGAAACAGAATTAAAGAATTAATTAATTTTGGTCATATTACCGTAAATAACAGGAGGGTAAAGCCAAGCTATGTTTTAAAATCAGGAGATACCATCTGCTTTGCCATACCTGATATTCAGGAATTATCATTAAAAGCCGAAGATATTCCTCTTAACACCTATTATGAAGATGAGCATTTAATGGTCATCGATAAGGATGCTGGTATGATTGTTCATCCCACTGGAAAGGTAAACAAAGGTACCTTGGTCAATGCTCTTCTCTTTCATTGCCGACGACAGCTTTCGGGTATAGGCGGAGTTAATCGACCTGGAATTGTTCACCGGTTGGATAAAGAGACGTCGGGTTTAATGATGATTGCTAAAACAGAACAAGCACATCATCAGTTAAGTGAACAGATTAAAGAAAGGAAAGTAGTAAAAAGGTATATCACTCTGGTACATGGAGCGGTAAAGGATGAGAAAGGTTATATTGAAGCTTCCATTGGGAGAGATCCCAAACATGGGAATAAGATGGCAATTACTGCTATAGGTGGTCGAGAAGCCAGGACTTATTTTCAGGTTATCAAACATTTTGCTTCTTTTACCCTGTTATTAATCAGATTATATACTGGTCGTACTCATCAGATAAGAGTTCATTTGCATTATCTGGGACATCCAGTGGTTGGTGACAAGGTTTATGGTTTTGGTAAAAAAAATAATTCCTTGATAGTGATTGAAAGGCAGGCTTTACATGCCCATTTTTTACAATTCCAGCATCCGATTAATCATCAGATATTAACCTTTACCTCACCCTTGCCAGATGATTTTCTGACACAATTAAAAGTACTTTCTACTCTTTAAGTTATTATCATCTTATTTATATCTTTCTGTATTTCCTCATAATCAATGAGAACCGGTATACTCTTTTCCTGAGAGTAAACTACCTTACCAATTTTACTATTTTTTGGTTTTTTGACATATTTTCTTAAGGTATATATTATTGGAGCTGTCTCATGATTTTTCACTCTACTATAATATCCGGTTAATCGGGCAGCAAAGGTTAGTGTATCAGGAGGAGGGGATGATAAATTCTGGTGGTTTTTTATTATAACATGGGCACCGGATTTAAGCTGATGGTGCAACCAGAAATCATTGCCGTTGGAAAGATGCCTTAGGATATATTCATTTTGCTGACTATTCTTTCCCACCAATATAGTCCAACCGTTAGCAGAAAGAAATTTTAGAATAGAAGGGATTCTTCTTACCGAATTCTTATTCCCGATTCTTCCCCCCCCTTTAATATAATTTAACTGCACTAATTTCTGATAGAGAGCGGTTAATTTGCTGAGAGAATTATTACTTTCCGATAATTTTAAATAAATTTCATTTAATTGCTTCAAAGATTCTTGATTCTCCAATAGTTGTTTTTTTATTCTTACTCTATTCACGGTTAATTTTTTGTATCTCTGGAAAAAATGACGGGCATTTTGTAGTGGTGATAAGTTAGTATTTAATTCAATATCAACCCTGGGATGGCCAGGTTCAGTATAATCTATAAGGGTAACCTGATGAATGCGGTATTTTATATTCCATAAATTCGCTTTAATTAATTCTCCTTTCTTTTTATATTGTTCGCAATCCTCTATCTCTTTATTTTTTCTCTTTAAAAATTTATTTTTTTCTTCTAATTTTTCCCGGTTTTTATTCAGGATTTTACTTATTATTTGATGCAATTCCTGCTTCTTTTCCTCTTTGCTAATCTGGCAATAAAAAGATTCAAGGCAAGCCGAAACCTGATTAAAAGATAAATATTCTATTTCCGGTGATCCTATGGGTGAAAGTAAAGAATAGTCGATTACCTTACCACTATTTCTATCAATTAACAACAGTGGTGTTATGTTGTGCTGAATAATTTTCTCTCTAAAGTTACAGAATGTTTCCCAAAGGTTAATTAGTTGTTCTGATTGAAGTTCAGAGACTGGTTGTTCAGCAGGAAAGTTCAAGAAAGAAACTATCTCTCTAGCACTTTTTTGGCTTATGCCTTGGAAATTATAGCCTAAAAGTTGCCACCAATAATCTGGTTGAGATGAAGCACTGTTTCTGCGGAAAATATTCAGGAACTGTTCTTTACTTACAGTCAGAGGATTCAATTTATCTTGTGCGGGAGGGGATTTATATGGAATTCCTGGTTTAATCTCCCGGTACCTATTCAGTTCAGAGCCAACTTGTTTTAGTGCAGTTTTGATAAAACCATTTTCATCAATTAGGATGGCATTACTATGTTTACCCATAAATTCAATTATTAGATTATATTCTACTGAGGGTCCAAATTTATGATAGGATTGGATGGTAAGTTTGATAATACGGTCAAAGCCTACCTGCTCTATATTTGATAGCTTACCTCCCTGAAGTTGACTTTTTAATTGTTTGGCAAATATTGAGCTAACATTATCTTCTGGCGGAATAATCTCGCTTATGAAGAAAGTCATTTTATCCGGTTTCAGAGAAAAGAATATTCTATGGTCACCTTTTTTATTTTTTAGAACCAGCAATATTCCATATTGTTCGATTTGGTGGAGGTCAACAATCCTGGCTGGAATTATCTGTTTATTAATTTCATAAGCTACCAGTGATAAAGCAATGCTATCCAGTATCATTTTCTCTCCTCTTATCTTTAAAATATTAGATAAAAAATAGTAATGATTACAGGTCATTTATAATATATTTATTACTACTGGTCAAGACATTTCTATTTAATAGTATCGGAATTTTTAAAAATTCCGATTTCATAGAGTACTCTTTTTTAAATAAAGAACAATTTATGATAAATTAAATTTTAAGTATAGAGCATATAATAATCATAATTACTTTGCCTTGAATATCCTGAGGTTTAATGGCTGGCAAATGGTTTTCCATTTCCTGTTCATAGTTTATAGTTGAAGAAAAGGGTATCGATGTAATAAATCCTTATTTTACCCTATAACTAATAACTATAAGCTCCAGGATTAATTTTATATATTTGACAGAGTCAGGGGAATTTCCTAAAATGATTTTAAAATACGAGGAAGAGAAAGGAGAAATCTTTGGTAAAAAGTATGACCGGCTTTGGAATGAATGAAGCTGAGGTTAATGGTATTACTTCTATAACAGAGATAAAAACAGTAAATAATCGCTATTGCGATATCAAAGTCAAGATGCCTCCTATCCAATCATTGGATATTCTGCAAAGAATAGAGAACATTATTCAACAGAGAATAAATAGGGGAACTGTTAGTGTTTTTATTAAAGTTGATGATGGTAATGATCGGATTAGCCAGATTAAATTAAATGAAGATTTACTGAAGTCCTATTTACAATCATTACATAGATTAAAAGAGATTGCCCAAATAGAGGAGGAAATTAATCTGGATTCATTGCTCAGATATAAAGAAATATTTGAATTTATTAAAAAAGAGGAAGAGGAAGGGAAATGGGAATCAATAAAAGTTTCTCTAAATAGAGCTCTGGATTCTTTGGTGCAGAGTAGGGAGGAGGAAGGCAACAGATTAATGAAAGATATTCTAAAAGGAGTTACCCTCATGAAAAAAATAGTGCAAGAGATAGAAGAGGAAAAAGTCGAATGTCTTAAGGAATTTCAGGAGAAGTTAAAAGAAAGAATAAAGCAGCTAACACAGACTATTTCACTGGACGAGGGAAGGAGTGAAATGGAAGTGGCATTTTTAGTGCAAAGGAGTGACATTACTGAGGAGATAACCAGATTAAAAAGCCATATCAATCAGCTAAAGAGAATTGCCAAAAATAGAAAGCCTATAGGGAAGAAGCTGGAGTTTTATACCCAGGAGATGGGCAGGGAAATAAATACTATAGGTGCTAAATCTGTTACTCAGAGCATATCTGAAAAAGTTATTAGACTAAAGGAAGAGTTAGAAAAGATTAAAGAACAATCAAGAAATATTGAATAAATTAGGAGTATTTTATGAATCAATTTATGATGAATATTGGATTTGGAAATTTTGTAAATTTAGAAAGAGTAATATCTATCTTGGACCCTGATTCAGCACCTATGAAAAGATTAAGAGAAGAGGCAAAACAATCTAAAAAATTAGTGAACGCTACCTATGGGAGGAGAACCAGGTCTATTATCATCACTGATAGTAATCACATTATTTTATCTGCCTTACAACCAGAGACAGTCATTAATCGTCTAAATAGTTATCAGAAGAGAGAAAATGATTAGTAGATAGGTGAATTAAATGGAGAAATATAGGGGTCATCTATTTGTTATTTCTGGTCCATCAGGAGTGGGCAAGGGTACTCTCAGAAAAAAATTATTTGAACACGTTCCAGATTTACAATACTCAGTTTCGGTAACTACTAGAAAGCCAAGAAGGGAAGAACGGGAAGGGATTGATTATTTTTTTGTAGATGAGGAAACTTTTAGAAGATATATCCAGGAGAATAGATTTGCTGAGTGGGCAAAGGTTCATGGAGATTGCAAAGGTACTTTATTAAGCACTATTAATAAAACACTTGTTGAAGGCAAAGATCTGCTGCTGGAGATTGACGTTCAGGGAGCATTACAGATAAAAAATAAATATCCGGAAGGAATATTTATTTTTATTGCACCACCTTCCTGGGATAAATTGGAAAATCGGTTAAGGGGAAGAAGTACAGAGGATGAGGAAAATCTAAAAAAAAGGCTAAATGATGCCCATTATGAGATGGAATATATTAGATATTACGATTATATAATTGTTAATAATCAACTAGGGAAAGCCTTAGAGGAACTGAAGGCTATTATTGTTAGTGAAAGATGCAGGATCAGAGAAAATAAATAAAAGTTGTAACTGTCTAAGGAAGTTTCTGCTATAATTACTATTACGAGGAGCAAGGCGACGAAGCAATGACCTTGAAGTTTATGGTTAAAGGTTTTTAGTTTTTGGTTAAACTTCTATTTGGGTATTACACTTACTTATGATTTTCGCAATACGTATGACTCATAACGAAATTGTAATTATAAGGAGTATTTTTCTTTTTCTGTAATTACAGGAGCAAAGTGATAAAGCAATCTCATTTATTTTACCTGAGGAGATTTGAACTAAAAACTTTAAACTAATTTACTCTAAGAACCCAATGCTGTACCCAAATACTAGCTACCAACTACTGATGGCTAAATTAATGGTATACTAAATACTGTACTATATACTAATAAAGGGGTTCTCCAGGGGGAAGGATTCCCCTGGAATATCCTATGGGGGAGAACACATTATGACTGATGAAAAGGATAAAAAAGTAAACATAATTCTGGGTATTACAGGAGGGATTTCCGCTTATAAAAGTGCAGAGTTAGTTCGGCTGATGAAGAAAGAGGGATTTCAGGTTAAAGTAGTGATGACTGAAAATGCTACCCGTTTTATTACCCCCCTGACTATGGCAGTCTTATCTGAAAATAAGGTTTATACCAGACTCTTTTCTCCAGATGAGGAGGATCCTGAGATAAGACATATTTTTCTAGCTCGCTGGGCTAATATGCTGGTAATTGCACCGGCATCGGCAGATGTTATTTCCAAATTAGCACATGGTATAGCAGATGATTTATTAAGTACTACTATGTTAGCTTTTCAGGGTGAAGTTATCATTGCTCCAGCCATGAATAAGGTTATGATTAATAATTCGATTCTCAGAAATAATATTGGCTATCTACGAAGAAAAGGTTATCATTTTATAGAAACTGAAAAGGGTGATTTGGCTTGTGGGGAATATGGGGATGGAAGGATGACAACTCCTGCCAATATAATTAGTTTTATCAAGAAGATAATAGGTAATGCCAATTCTTTAAATGGGAAAACGATACTCATAACTGCTGCGGCAACCAGAGAACCTATAGACCAGGTTAGATTTATCTCTAATTACTCAAGCGGTAAAATGGGCTTTGCTTTAGCTGAAGTAGCAAAAAACCGTGGTGCTAAGGTAATTCTGGTTTCCGGGCCTACCTTTCTACAGGATATTGAGGGGATAAAGACTATTCGGGTAAATACTGCAGCAGAGATGAGAGAACAGGTACTGTATTATTTTGATGAGGTAGATGTATTTATTTCTGCAGCTGCGGTATCAGATTTTCGACCGGTGAATCAATTTAAAGGAAAAATAAAAAAGGAAGAAGCTGATGTTATCCGCTTAGAGTTGAGAAAAAATGTTGATATATTAAAAGAGGTTGGAGAAAAGAAAGGGAAACAGATTCTGATTGGATTTGCAGCTGAAGTGAAAAAGCTAAAAGAAAATGCCCTGTCAAAATTAAAGTCAAAAAATTTGGATTATATTGTAGCAAATGATATCAGTAGAGAAGATAGTGGATTTGGTGCCGATACCAATAAGGTATTGATTATTGAGCGTAGTGGAAAGACTATTGATTTGCCCCTGATGTCAAAATATGAAGTTGCAGAATACCTTTTTGATTTAGTAAAGTCATATTTTGAACATCAAAGTAAGGCTATTATAGTATAATGATAAACAATAATGTAGCCGAGGTCATTCCTCTAAATATAAATCTTGATCATGGTTTTCATTATCTCATTCCCATATCTCTAAAGGAAGCAGTTGAAGTTGGAAAGAGGGTTACAATATCTTTTCAAAATAGAAAAAAAGTTGGAATTGTGGTAAATATCAATAAGGAAACAGAATTCCAAGATCTGAAAGAAATTGAAGAGGTCCTGGATCCTGTTCCCATTCTATCCCGGGGGATTCTGGCCTTAACTGATTGGATAGCTAGATATTATCTATGTCCCAGAGGAACTGTAATATCTTATATTGTACCTTCCCGGATATCTAATAAAAAGATTGCTTCTGTTCTGAATAACATCCACTTAGCAGGTAGAATTTTAGATAAAGAAAAACCTTGTTATAGAAAAAGAAATGAAGATAATAAACCTCAAATTAATAATTGTCAATATAATCTTTTTTCAGCACAGCATACCTTGATAGCAGATAATTTCAACAAACCAGTGCTTTTTCACTACCATAGTTATAGAGAAAGGGATCTTTATTATATCTCATTGATTATGAAAACTATTCAGGAGGGGAAACAGATATTAATCCTTATACCTGATCAGTTCAGTTGTAATGATTTGAAGGAAAAACTAGGTAAAAAATTAGGAAAATCCTTAGCTATCTTTGATAAAAACATAAGTCAGAATCAAAAATATCTTCGTTTTATCATGGCGCAGAAAGAAGATATCAAAGTAGTTATGGGTACCAGGTCCAATATCTTTCTCCCCTTTTTAAATCTTGGTCTCATAATAGTAGAACAGGAGGACTCAGCTTTATATAAGGAGGAGAGAGTTCCCCGCTATCATGCTCGAGAAGTTGCCCAGGCTAGGGCTTTAATAGAGTCTGCCAGGGTAATTTTGGGTTCTGGTGCACCAACAATAGAAAGTTATTGGCAGGGAATAAATGGCCATTATCATTTAAAAACTAAAGATTATGTTCATAATACCAAGCCAAAAAATTTATTACAAACATATTTTGTAGACCTAGAAGAGGAAAAATCATTTCAAAGAGTCATCAGTTTTCAGTTGCAACAACAGATTGCTGAATGTCTCAGGGAAAAGAAAGGTATAGTTTTGTTTCTCAACAGGCGAGGTTTTGCCAGTTATATTTCCTGTGGACAGTGCGGTCAGGTAATGAAATGCCCAGATTGTAGCTCATTGTTATCTTATCACAGAGAAGCAAAAAATAGCTTTTTTCTCTGTCATAATTGTGGGAATAAGATATCCTATAGTAGAAATTGTCCCAATTGTGGAAAACAAGCCTTAAAACCTATGGGATTTGGAATCCAATATGTGGAAGATATAATTCACCGAATGTTCCCTAAAGCAGTAATTCAACGTTTTGATAAGGATGTTGCTCCTAATTTTAGGATTCAAAAACAATTACTGCACAGGTTTCAAGAGGGAGAAATAGATATACTAATAGGTACTCAGTTATTATTTCAGAAGTTAAATTTCCAGCAGGTCTATTTAGTTGGTTTTATTTTAGTTGACCATCTTTTAAATATTCCCGATTATAGGTCTGCTGAAATTACCTTTCAATTTATTTATCGGGTAATTCTAAGCTTATTAGAACAAAAAAAACCAAAAATTTTATTAATCCAAACCTGTCAACCTGAACATCATAGCCTACAGGGGATAAAAGGGTTAAGTTATCCTTTATTTTATCAGAAGGAGATAACGCTCAGAAAAGAATTAGAATACCCCCCCTTTACTAAGATAATAAGGATTGATTTTGCTGGAGCTAGCCAGGATCTGGTGAGAAAAAGTGCCCTAGAATTTGGAGAATTTATTCATAAATCTGATGTATGGAGTATTATGGGAAGGGATACTGTAATAAATGAAGATAATCTGCTTATAGTTAAAGATAAGGGTAGAAATAGAGTTAGTTTATTGGTTAGAATACAAAATGAAAAACAAAACTTTGAACAGGTAAGAAAAAAAATGTTCCCCTATGTTTTAAAATATCAGAAACATAAGGTTAAATTGGTAATTGATGTTGAGCCAATAAGGTTATATTAGTGTGATAGGAGGAGAAAAATGGCTATTTTAAAATTACAAAAATATGGCTCCCCTATTTTAAGGGAAAAAGCGTTGCCTGTGAATAAGGTCGATGAAGAAATCAGAGAACTGGTACAGAATATGATTGAAACAATGTATGCAGAAGGAGGTGTCGGCTTAGCAGCTCCCCAGGTGGGTGTTTCCAAACGGATAATTGTTCTGGATACAGAGGAAAAGGGAGTAATTGTCTTAATTAATCCGGTTCTCATTAAACGAGAAGGGGAATCCAAAGAAGAAGAGGGATGCTTGAGTGTACCTGGGATATACTCTACTGTACGCAGGTCCTCCATAATTACGGTAGAGGCTATGGATTTAAATGAAAAAAAGATTCAGATTACTCAGGAAGGTTTTTTGGCTATTGTTTTGCAACATGAAATCGACCACTTGGATGGCTATCTCTTTATAGATAGACTGAGTCCTGCTAAAAGATTAATGTTAAAAGAGCAGTTAAAAAATATTGAGTAAAAAATAGCAGGGGAGAGGAAATAGTATAGTGCGAATTATTTTCACTGGTACATCTTCTTTTGGCGTACCGATATTAAAGCAGTTAATTTCCTTGCAGAAGGATATTGTGGCTGTTGTGACCCCGCCGGATCGACCTGGGGGTAGGGGAAAAAGAATGTTAGCTTCTCCTATCAAAATACTGGCTTCTCAATCTGGCTTATACCTATTTCAACCAGAAGACATCAATGCAGATAGTACTATTCAAAAGATTGCCAGGCTACATCCTGATTTAATAATTCTAGTTGCCTATGGCCAAATACTCTCCGGTAAAATACTAAAGCTGCCAACTCAAGGCTGTTTAAATATCCATCCCTCCTTGTTGCCTAAATATAAAGGTCCAGCACCAATTAACTGGGTACTTATAAAAGGGGAGCAAGAAACTGGAGTTACATTTTTATTTATGAATGAAAGGATTGATGCGGGGGATATTATTCTTCAGAAAAGAATAGAGATATTACCTGAGGAAAATTTCGAGCAATTAAGCATCAGACTGGCCATAGAAAGTGCTATCTTACTGGAAGAGGTATTGTTAACCATCGAAAGAGGAGAATATGAAAGATTCCCTCAACCAAAGGAAAAATATTTTTATGCCAGAAAAATAAATAAGGATGATTGCCGAATTGATTGGTATCAAAAAGCTATAGAAATCTATAATCTGGTGAGAGGCCTCACTCCTTTGCCCGGAGCCTATACTGAATTTAAGGACAAAAGAATTAAAATTAGTGAGACCAGCCTGTTAGAGAAAATAAAGATAAATAATAATCTATTTCAGCAAAAACCAGGAACTATAGTTAAGCTCAATAAAAGTGGTATAATGGTATTAGCCGGAGATGGTAATTTTATTGTCATCAAAAGGCTTATTCCAGCGGGTTCCAAAGAAATGGATGCCTCTGGATTTATTAATGGTTACCATATTGAAATTGGTAACTCATTTAATTGAAGATTCTTTTTAGTGAAGATAATGTTAATTGTAGATGACTTTAAATACTAAAATAAGACTGAAATAAGATTAAAGTAAAAGGTAATATTTTTGGATCTATATCGTAACATACCTAGTAGGAAATTAATTTTAAGAATCTTAAATCGGTTGGAAAAGCAGAATTCTTATTTAAATATTTTACTTCCTTCTTTTTTTTTAAAATATAAACCAATAGATCAAGATAAAGCTTTAATGCAGGAAATAAGTTATGGTGTAACCCGTTTCAAAAAAAGGTTGGACTGGATTATAAGTCAATTTCTCACCAATAAAAAAGTAACATTTCCCTTAACTATTCAAAATATCCTGAGAATGGGAATTTATCAGATTCTTTATTTAGAAAAAGTACCAGACTACGCTATAGTGTATGAATCAGTGGAATTGGCTAAACAAAGTCCATTTAAAGGTTATTCCGGTCTGGTAAATGCTATCCTAAGAAATGTTATTCGAAAATCTGCTAATATTAACTGGCCTGATATTAAGTCAGATCCAATTAACTATATTTCTGTCTTTTATTCTTTTCCAGAATGGTTAGTGAGAAGGTGGATTAATAGATTTGGTTTAGACATGTGTTTGAAAATTTGCCAAGCGAACAATATTAAACCCAGCCTCACATTGCGGATTAATTCCCTAAAAATAAGCATGCAACAATTCCGGGAAAGATTGTCTGAATTAAAGATAACTTTTCAGGAAAGTGTATATCTTCCTGCCACTGCGATTATAATAAAAGATTTTTATGAAGTTGGCAAGATACCAATCTTTAAAGAAGGTTTATTTACTATTCAGGATGAAAGCTCAATGCTGGCTTCAGAGTTTTTGGCTCCTGTTGCTGGTGAAACAATTATTGATATGTGTAGCGGTCCCGGAGGGAAAACCACTCATATGGCTCAGCTTATGCAAAATAAGGGTAAAATAATGGCTTTGGAGATAAATCAAAGTAGACTGGAAATGGTTGTTGCTGAAGCCAGGAGACTTGGTATTGAAATTATTTCTCCAGTTCTAATTGATTCCCGAAAACTAAATAGTGCATACCTGGGAAAAGCTGATAAAATATTGGTTGATGCTCCCTGCTCTGGAACAGGAGTAATCAGAAAAAAACCTGACATAAAATGGAAGCAGTGGGATATAAGCCACCTCAATGGATTAAATCAAATACAGGAAAACTTACTTGATACAGCTGCCCAATATTTGAAACTGGGTGGTGAATTGCTTTATACTACTTGTAGTATAGAAAAAGAGGAAAACGAGGATATAATATTAAAATTTATCAAGAAACATACCAATTTTACCATCCAGGAAAGTTCACAGTTTGTTGAGAAAAATGGTATAGTAAATTATAAAACTAACATTAAAGAAGCAATACAATTAATTCCAGGATATTCTGGCAAAAATATTGATGGATTTTATATAATAAAGATGAAAAAGAATAATTTTAAGGAATAACAATATGGATAATTTTGTAGCCAGATCACTGATTATATTCACCCGTATATTGTTTATCATATTTTTTAGTATTGGTGCAGTAATTTTGGGAGGATATGCTGCCTTTCTTGCCTATCAAACTGTTTTTGCGGTTCCTGTGGTTCAGGTTCCCTCGGTCATTGGCATGGAACTCGATGCTGCCCGTCAGACATTATATAACACAGGTTTAAAGATGGTGATTATTGATGACCATATCTTCCCACAGGGTGAGCATTATGATGTCATAACTCAAAAGCCGCCTGCCGGGACAGAAATAAAAAAGAATCGCACCGTAGAAGTAGAAATTAGAGCAGGAGGGACATTTCAGGAAATTCCTGATCTGGTGGGAAAGACTATTGCTGAGGCAGAAGCGCTGCTTTCAGAATATGGCTATCAAATTGGTGATATCGCTTATACTCTGCACCATCAGTTACCTGAAGGTAGAATCGTAGCTCAAACACCACAAGCGGGAGGAAGTAAAGCTAATGATGGGAAGGTCAATATATTAGTAAGTAAAGGATTATATTAATGAATTAAAAAATTCCAGAAATAAGGTTCGGGAGTATGGAAAAACAGGAATTAAAATACTGGTTAGCTTGGAATAGGGTAAAAGAGATTGGTCCGGTACGTTTTTTAAAATTATGGCAGCATTTTTCTTCTTTGGAAGAAGCGTGGAACTGTAATATAAGAACAAATAATATGATGAATTTATTGCATATCGGAGAAGAAATCCTGAATAAAATCGAACAAGAAAAACAACACATTGATCCAGAACAAGAATGGGACTTATTACAAAAGAGAAACATCAAAGTCATAACTATCAAGGACGAAGGGTATCCTTCCCTTTTGAAAAATATCTACAGCCCACCACCGGTTATTTATTATCAGGGAGATTTTGTTACCATTATGAAACAATCAAAAGGCATAGCTATTGTTGGTTCCAGAAAGGCTACTTATTATGGACGAAAGGTTGCCCGGGAAATAGCCAGTGAGATAACAAAATCTGGTTATGTCGTAATCAGTGGATTGGCTAAGGGTATTGATACCAATGCCCACTTAGGTGCTCTGGAAGCTAATGGATTAACCATTGCAGTTTTAGGATCTGGCATTGATAGAATTTACCCTCCGGAAAACAGAAGTTTAGCTCATCGTATTATAGAAAAGGGAGCAGTTGTTACCGAATTTCCCATTTTTACCAAACCGGAAAAGAATAATTTTCCCAGGAGAAATAGAATTATTAGCGGATTAGCTCTGGGAACCTTAGTTATAGAAGCTGGTGAAAAAAGTGGAGCTTTGATTACTGCAGATTATGCCCTGGAACAGGGAAGAGAGGTATTTGCAGTTCCAGGAAGTGTTCATTCTTTTCTCTCTACCGGCTGTCATAATCTCATTAAGCAGGGTGCCAAACTGGTAAACAGCTATCATGATATTCTGGAAGAATTTCAGGAAGAAAACAAACTCTTCTCAGAGAGAGAAAAAACTGAAGATAGAAGACCGAATTGTGTTAATACTGGTGAGCTTACTGATTATGAACAGAATCTTTTACAATACATTTCCATTGAACCATTGCATATTGATGAAATAACTGAATTAACAGCTCTTCCCTATGGAAAGATAAGTGAAGTTTTACTATCTCTGGAATTGAAGAATATAATTAGGGAAATTGAGGGAAAAAGATATATAAGAATATAAGAAATTTTATTTTATTTCCCTTTATTTGGTTGATAGAAGAGGTAAGCTCCTGTATAATATACTTGTGTAAAAGCTAAGTCGGGGCGTAGCGCAGTTTGGCAAGCGCACCTGAATGGGGTTCAGGGGGTCGGAGGTTCAAATCCTCTCGCCCCGACCAGACCAGAGTTTGAGATTGATATGGGTGAGTATATTGAATAAGGAGTGCCTGGTTTGTACCGGATGCCAAAAAGAATATCCTCTGGATAGAGTATTCCCCCGCTGTGATGATTGTTTTGAGCCATTGGAGATTAAGGTTAGCTCACTACAAAATTTTGATAAAGATAAGATCTCCCTTCCGGAAAATATTTTAACTCATTATGCTCCCTTTTATTCCTTTTCCAAAATAAACCGTAAGCTTTCTTTGAAAGAAGGTTTTACTCCCTTAATTAATTCCAATCTACTTTCTCAGCTACTGGATTTGGATTATTTATATTTAAAAAATGAAACTGTTAATCCAACCTGGTCATTTAAGGATAGAGGTACCTATGTCGCTTTACAGCATGCTATCAGTCTGGGCTATAATTGTATTGGTACACTATCCAGCGGTAATATGGCTGTTTCGGTAGCTGCTTATGGTGCTCGTGCCGGTATAAAGACACTTATTTTAGTTAGTGCTGACCTGCCAGAAGAAAAGATAAATCCTATTTTGATTTACGAACCTATTTTAATCAGAGTAAAGGGTGATTATGGTCAGATTTACTATGAAAGCTTAAAGATTGGTCAGGAATTAGGTATCTATTTTATGAATTCAGATGTACCTTTCCGAGTAGAAGGATCAAAGACTATTGCCTTTGAAATATGTGAACAGTTAAATTATGACATACCACAATATGTAGTAATCCCAACCAGTTCTGGGGGCAATGCCCGGGGCATTATAAAGGGTTTTCTGGAATTTTTTGAACGGGGCTTAATTGCTGAATTGCCTAAAATTATTTGTGTTCAATTAGAAGGATGTGCACCTATCTATCAGGCCTGGATTAATCAACAGGATAAGGTTGCTCCAGTAGAAAATCCCCAGGCCATTGACCATGCCATTGCTAATCCTTTTCCACCCAGTGGTAATGAGCTTTTAAGGAAACTAAGAAAGTATAATAGTATAGTAACTACTGTTTCTGATCAAGAAGCAATGCAAGGGCAACGCATGTTGGCTAAAGAAGGGATATTTGCCCAGCCTGCTGCGACAGTTTCAGTTGCTGCTATTTGGAAAATGAGAAAAGAGGGAGTAATAAGTAAAGAATCTCGTTGTGTTGCTCTGGTGACTGGAGCTGGACTGAAATATACAGGCATATTAGAAAAACATAAATTTAGTGTTTCTACAAGCCGATTAGAATATTTAAAAAAGATAATTTTTTCTAAATTAAAGGATTAATATTTTATTAAATTTTAGTGGAATTTTCAAAAAGGACTGTCCAGCAGGGCATTTTTTCTTTGACCATGAAGATTGAGCTGAGCAAGGATTATATTTGTACCTCAATCTTAAGAATAAGGTGGAGCAAATGGATAAAAGATATGATGTTATTATAGTTGGAGCAGGGCCAGCAGGTATTTTTGCTACTCTGGAATTACTAAAGAGTTATCGAAAGGATATTACTATTCTAATTTTAGAAAAAGGCAAAAATATCACCAAGAGAAAATGTCCCATGAGAGAGCAAAAAACTGCCTGCCAGCAATGTAGTCCCTGTTCATTATTATCAGGATGGGGCGGAGGCGGTGCCTTTAGTGATGGGAAACTAAATCTTACTAGTGATTTTGGTGGCAACCTGTCTGATTACATTAGCGAAGAAGAATTAAACCAATTAATTAATTATGTTGATAAAATCTATCGCCAGTTTGGAGCAGAAGACAGTGTCTATGGTAACAATCAGGAAAAAATTGAACAAATTAAAAGAGAAGCAGCTAAAGCGAATCTAAGGTTTATTCCTGCTAAGATTCGGCACTTAGGAACAGAGAAATGTTTCACCATATTAAAAAATATCTATGATTTTCTAAAAGATAAACTAGAGATTAGAACCGATACTGAAGTCAATAGGGTGGTCAAAGAAGATAATGAAGTTAGTGGAGTCATTACCTCAACTGGAGAATATATTAAAGGAAGGTATGTTATTCTTTCTCCTGGTAGAGTGGGCGCAGAATGGTTAAAGAATCAAGCTACAGAATTAGCATTACCGATTTTTCGCAATCCGGTAGATGTTGGAGTAAGAGTAGAAGTTCCAGCAGTGATTTTAGAACATCTAACTGATACACTTTATGAATCAAAGTTGATTTACTATTCAGCCTGCTTTGATGATAAAGTACGTACCTTTTGTATGTGTCCTTCTGGCGAAGTAGTGATGGAATATAATAACGGTATTACCACGGTTAATGGTCATAGTTATAGTAATAAAAAGACCGATAATACCAATTTCGCTATATTAGTAAGCACAATGTTTACAAAACCTTTCCAGGAACCAATTGCCTATGGAAAACATATCGCCAATTTAGCCAATATTTTAAGTGGTGGAGTAATTATTCAACGTCTGGGTGATTTGATTTTAGGAAGAAGGTCTACACCTGACAGAATAGATCATTCTATAGTAATACCAACCTTAAGCAGTGCTACACCAGGAGATCTGAGTTTTGTTTTACCCTATCGAATTCTTAGCGATATTTTGGAGATGTTAAAATCCCTGGATAAAATTGCTCCTGGTGTTTACTGTGAACAAACTTTATTGTATGGAGCAGAGGTTAAGTTTTATTCAGCAAGATTAGACTTATCTCAGCAGCTGGAAACAAAAATAAAAAATCTCTTTGCCATTGGTGACGGAGCAGGAATCACTAGAGGCCTTATTCAATCATCTGTTTCTGGTGTTATTGTTGCTCGGGAAGTTAATCATAGAAGGGGCAAAAATTATTGAACATACTATTAACTAATGATGATGGTATACAGGCAAAAGGTTTGGTAGAATTAAAAGGATATTTGGAAAAAATAGGCAGGGTTACAGTAATAGCACCTGATCGGGAAAGGAGCGGTTCAGGGTGTTCAACTACTATTTATGAAACAGTCTGCTGTTGTAAAACATGGTCAGGAAGTAGTTTTTTTGGCTATTCCTTAAGTGGGACATCGGTTGATTGTGTGATAATTGGTCTGGATAAATTGTTGTCTCATGATAAGCCGCAATTAGTGGTGGCAGGAATCAATGCCGGTGCTAATTTGGGGAGAGATGTTTTTTATTCGGGAACAGTCGGTGCTGCTATAGAAGGAGCTTTCCATGATATCTTTTCCATGGCCATATCTATAGATAAAACAGATAACATTTCTTTTGGCGGAGCTATTAAGGTGATGGATATGATAATCAAAACATTACCATCACATATTAGCCAGATACCAATGGTATTAAATATTAACATTCCCGGAACTGATTATGATAATATAAGAGGATTTAAATTAACACAACCCGCGCCTGTTTTTCATCAAAAAACAATTGAAAGTATTTACAGAACTGAGCAGGTGGAATATTTTTGGATTGCGGGAAGCGCACCAGTTGGAGAAATGGATAAGAATAGTGATTATTGGGCTATAAAGAATAATTATGTATCCATCACTCCTTTTGCTGTTCAGTTAAGGGCAGCTATTAATCAGGATGAATTAGAAAAGTGGATTCACAGACTTAATTATTAATCAATAAAATAGTTTTTCCATAAAGTAATGAAATATATTAATTTGAGACACAAACCACAAGAAAATATTAACCGGATAGATAAGTTAAAAAATAGATAATAGAAATGAGGAAAAAATAGTAAAAGAGGCTGACCGGAAATGAGTGCATAACTCTTATTGATTATCTTAAATAAATCCCTAATAATAGACTTACCTTAATTAAGATGTGTCATTAGTAAATACGAGAGAGTAGGGCAGGTTAAGATGGCTGATCAAATCGCTGTATTGTTTATTCTATTATTTATAATAGTTATCCTTTCGCAGATTATTACTAGAATGATGAAATCGGATAATAAAAGATTCAGGATACCTATTTTTTATGGAAGAATATTACTGGGTTTTTTGTTGGCGATGCTTATTTATCTGGTATTTTTAATGCTCAAAGGGGAAGATATTATCACTAAATTATTCGGACCATCATAATTTTATTACTAAGGTAGGACTTTATAATAACAATGGAGCGGGAAACGGGGTTTGAACCCGCGGCCTTCGGCTTGGGAAGCCAACGCTCTGCCAACTGAGCTATTCCCGCTCACGTATGTAAATAGATATTACCAATATAGCAGGTAATATTATAAAGGAAAATTCATATATTTTCAATTAGATTTTTGCTTAAAAAATACTTTCAGACCAGGTGCCAAGATAGAAAATAGCGAGAAAGGAGAGTTAGTTGTATAATCGCCATTATTATCATAATAAGAAAGCAAGACCTACTAAATGGTTAAATAGTAGGTTATTTTTAATATTACTTGCCTCTATTTTGTTCTTTTTTCTAATATATTCAATTGATTTACTAATCTATAGAGGGAAAATATATCCCAGTGTGTTAACTATGAATCAGGAAATCGGTGGATTAAGAAAGAACGAAGCTTATCAAATTCTACAACCAGTTATTGAAGATATCCTTAACAATCCTATATTAATTAATCATGAGGAAGGGAAATTAAGTATAGTACCTCAAGATGATATTGGTGCTGTCATTGATATAGACAGACTAATCAATGAAGCTTATTCTATTGGTAGGAGGGGCACTTTTTTCTTTAGAATAAAGGAAAGAATACTTTTGATTAGAAAAGATTATCACCTTTCTCCTTTGGTAAGAGTTGAGGAAAATAGATTTAAATCTTTTTATAACCAATTACAAGTAAAATTTGAACAACCTTCTCGAGATGCCTCCCTTGCTTCGGATAGAGTTATTCCAGCACAGATAGGAATAGTAATAAATGAAGAACAGTTATTAAAGGATATAGAAAATGGTATAATTGAAATAACACCATCAAATATGCCTATTAGCATTGATTTGCCGGTTCATCATCAAGAACCCGAAGTATCCACTACGGAAATTTTGGCAAGCATTGGAGTTTTTGAGACCATAAGTACATATGAAACTTCTTTACTGGGCAAAGAAGAAAATACCTTCTATAATATCCAAAAAGCAGCAGAACAAATTAATGGTATTATAATAAAACCCGGGGAAATATTTTCCTTTAATCAAATAATAGGTCCCGCCGATAAAGAAGATGGTTATAAAGAGAGCACTATTATTGCTAATGGACAGTTTATCAATGGATATGGTGGTGGCGTATGTCAGGTTTCCACTACTCTGTATAACGCTGTACTACTGGCTAATCTTCAAATTATGGAAAGATATAATCATTCTATCTATGGTGAGGTAACAAATTATGTTCCTTTAGGGAGAGATGCTGCAATATTTTATGGGTATAAAGATTTGAAGTTTAAAAATTCTTTAGACCAATTAATTGTAATCCTTAGCGAAGTTAAGCCAGATAGTCTGGTGGTTACTATCCGGGGAGAAAAGGGATTGGATAAGAATGTCAGAATAATTACTCAGGATCTAAAAACTTATGATTATGATGTGATTAAAATTAAGCAGGAAGGTACACGAACAGCTAATGATGCAAATAATGTAATCCAGGAAGGAGTTTCCGGTTATAGTATTAAGACTTATCGGTTAATAATAGATAATTCAGGAGAAAGAATGGAATTACTCTCTGAAGATCGTTATGCCAGTGTTTCCAAAAAAATTCTGTTTGACTGAACTTCTGGATAATAAAGTATTAAAAGGTTTAAAAATATCATGTTAGAAAAAAGGCTTATTTTTTTTCAAAAGATATATATCTATTTCACCTTTTTATTTATCTTATTTTTAATAACACCTTCATTATCTGTTTACGCCCTTAACCAGCAAACTTCTGCTATTATTGAAAAAATAATCATTTGTGAAGACACTAATTATGAGACAGATGCCTATATTTTCTCTTCCCAGCAGGATAGGCCGGTAATAATGATTTTAGCTGGAGTACATGGTGATGAACTGGCAGGAGTTACGGCAGTTAGAAGATTTATGGAAGATTTCCAACCGGCAAAAGGAAAGGTTATTGTAATTCCAAAGACCAATAAAGCAGCGTGTCAGAGCGAAGTACGTGCTATTACTCCCGAGGAAGATTTGAATCGAAAATATCCTGGGGATAAGAAATCAGAAGGAGTTGCTAGGTTAGCAGGAGAGATTATGGGAATAATGAATGATTATAAGGTTGATTTCCTGCTGGATTTACATGAATCAGTTGATTTTTATCAGCAGAGCTCTGATCATTATGGACAGACCATTGTTCTTGATATTCATGATAATGAATTACTGAATCAAATGAGTAGTTATTTACTCAAACAATTAAACCAGAAGGTCA
The DNA here is from genome assembly GCA_028717805.1 of Atribacterota bacterium. Taxonomy (NCBI): domain Bacteria; kingdom Pseudomonadati; phylum Atribacterota; species Atribacterota bacterium. The sequence continues at coordinate 71,331 of JAQUNC010000002.1, read as the reverse complement.
TTTTACCAGAAAACTGTTTTAATATACTGCTGAAACCTGTTGAGGGTTCAGGAACACATGAAGCTTGGCACCAATATAAGATTCCCGGCATTACCTTTGAAACATGTACCAAGATAGAATTCTCTAAAAGAGTTAACTGGCACTATCACTGTATTCAAAAAACATTATCTTTTTTTAATATGGTAAATATTATAAAAGCAAAGTAAGAGCAAACCTTAGTTAGTTCTCTATTATTTCTTCAATTATACCTTCTTCAGAAACATCTCCTTCTGATAATTGATTTTCTTCAGTAGAGATTTCAGTTTCTGTAATTTGATTACCATCTTTGTCCTGTTCTTTGGCTTCTAATTCTGAGGTAAAGTCGTAGTGAATTATTATATTGGCTTCTTCTCTTAATTGGGCTAAGAGTGCTTCAATTACCTCATTCTGTTTTTGGTAGGTAAAAACATTTTTTATATTTTCTTTTGCTTCTTCCAAAGTTAATTGTTTTTCTTCCTGGATATCATTACATTGAATAATATGATAACCATATTCAGTTTCAACAATATTACTCAGTTCTCCTATTTCTAAGGAAAAAGCAGCCTCTTCAAATGCTGGGACCATTTGTCCCCGAACAACATAACCCAAGTCACCACCCTGTTCTGCTGAAGGGCAAATAGATTTATCTTTAGCAGTTTTCTCAAACTCAATAACCCCATCACTTAGTTGACTTAACAACAGCTCCGCTTCTTCCTTATCTTCAACTAGGATATGACTTATCTTTCTCTTTTCCGATTGAAAGAAATAACTCTTGTTTTCCTCATAATACTGCGTTATTTCCTCTTCAGAAATGGCGATCTTATCATATTCATTTTGAACAACTTTATTAATCATCAATTGCCTGTTTAAGTTATCTTTTAATTGATTTAAAGTTAGATTATTTTTGCTCAAAGCATTATTAAATTCTTGGTCTGAGTTAAAGCTGCTTTTAATCTGTTCAATTTCATTATTTACATCACTATCTGGAATGCTTATGTTTTGCTTCTCAGCATATTGATATATTAAGGTCGAATTTACCAGCTGTTCGGTAATATTGTTTTTAAGAGAAGCTAATACCTCATCACTGATGCTGGATAGGGTTTGATTATCATAACGGGAAATAAAATTCATAAAGGTATTTTGCCACTGTTGGTAACTTATTCCGATGCCGTTCACTTCAGCTATCATATTGCCCACCTGCTGGGAACGAGAACCGGAAGACCTGTATTGACCCAGACCATAAAATATGGAAACAACGAAAACGATAACGATTGCCAGTAATATTGGTTTTATATTCTTTCTAATGAATTGCATAATAAATAAAGTTCTCCTTAAGATTATTTGGGATATCGATTATAAATATAATGGCAGTATGCGCTTTTGTCAAATATAATAATCATCAAGGTTTATATTAGCAACTTGTAGACATCTATCTTTCAATAAAGATAGTAGGAAAATAAAATATATTTATTTTTAGCAATATAATAATTACAGCTTTTAATTATTATAATTAAAAGATACTATGGTAAAAAATAACTGCCAAAATTTATTTTTAATAGACACTTTAATATTAAAGTGATTACTACTATTGAGCTTTTTATGGCTTTTGTTATATACTATGATTATTAAATACTCTTTTCTAAATTAAAAATCATATTTACTAAGTTAGGTTATTAGATAAAATATAATTGTCATTATCATTATATCTTAGGTAAAAATAAGATAGAATTTGTGATAAAAATATTAGAAAAAGATATCCATGAGTGTAATATAATATTATGTTTGAGAAGAAAAATAAGATAAAAATTAAAGAAGAAATAGAATGGTTGAGGGAAGAGATTAGAAAACATAACTATCACTATTATGTGGATGATCAACCCCTTATTTCCGATTATGAATATGATTTATTAATGAAGCAATTAGTTGAATTAGAGCGAGACTATCCGGAATTTATTGCACCTGATTCTCCCACTCAGAGAGTAGGAGCGAAGCCACTGGAACAATTTATAACTGCCAGGCACCTGATTCCCATGTTAAGCCTTTCTAATGCCTTTTATGAACAGGAATTGATAGATTTTGATCAACGTGTCAGGAAAAACTTTCCTCACCAGTATTATGATTATGTTGTAGAATTGAAAATTGATGGGCTGGCAATTGCCCTGGTTTATGAAAAAGGAATTCTGACTCGTGGTGCCACCAGAGGTGATGGTATTACCGGAGAAGATATCACCCAGAATCTTAGAACCATAAAGAGCATACCTCTTAAATTAAGAGAATATAAAGGAATGGATATAATTGAGGTCTATGGTGAAGTATATATGAGCAGAGAGAATTTTAAGAAGCTTAATGAAGAAAGAATGAAAAGAATGGAAAATCTATTTGCCAATCCCAGAAATGCAGCAGCAGGCTCTGTGCGACAGCTTGATCCAGCTACAACTGCCAGTAGACAACTGGATACTTTTATCTATCAGGCTACCTTGCCCAGGAAGGAATATTTTGCCACCCATATGGAAGTACTAAATTTTCTTAGGGCTGCCGGATTTAGAGTTAATACCAATATCAAGCCATGTGCCAACATTGAGCAGGTTATCGAGTATTGTAATTCCTGGCAGAAGAGAAAAAATGAATTGAATTATGATATCGATGGTATGGTTATCAAGATTAATCAATTATCAATGAGAGAGAAATTAGGTTCCACCACAAAGAGTCCCAGATGGGCTATTGCCTATAAATTTCCAGCAGAGCAGATGACCACTGTAGTTCGTGATATTATTGTGGGAGTAGGAAGAACAGGAGCTTTAACCCCGGTTGCTCTATTAGAACCAGTTATCGTTTCTGGCTCTAAGGTTCAAAGAGCCACTCTTCACAATGAAGATGAGATAAAAAGAAAAGATATAAGAATTGGCGATACCGTATTGATACAAAAAGCTGGTGAGGTAATTCCTGAAATTATACAGGTAATTAAAGAAAAGAGGAGTGGGAAAGAAAAGATTTTCCGCATGCCTGAGAGGTGCCCGGTTTGTGGTTCCCAAGTGGTGAAGTTAAATGAAGAAGTTGTCTCTCGCTGTAACAATATTTCCTGTTCTGCTCAGGTCAAGGAAAGAATTAGACATTTTGTTTCTCGCAGTGCCTTGGATATTGAAGGATTGGGTCCAGCCCTTATTAATCAACTGGTAGATACTAAAGTCATCAAGGATTTTGCCGATTTATATTATTTGAAGAGAGAAGATTTGCTAAATCTGGAAAGAATAGCTGAAAAATCCTCCGATAATATTATTAGAGCTATTGAGGATAGCAAAAATAGACCTCTCTCCAATTTAATATATGCTCTTGGTATCAGACATGTAGGCGTATATGCGTCGCAATTATTAGCTGAAAGAATTGATAATCTATCGGATTTAGAGAAATTTACTTGGGAAGATTTTGTTAATATAGAGGGTATAGGTCCTATTATGGCAGAAAGTATTATCTTATTTTTCCAGCAAAAAGAGAATAGAGAAATTATCAAAAAACTCAAACAAGCTGGAGTAAATCTTTCCGCGGAGAAGAAGACCGCTGGGAAAAATCTTTTAGAAGGTCTTCAATTTGTTTTAACCGGAACTTTAGAACATTTTACCAGAGAAGAAGCTAAAGGTATAATTGAAAGATTAGGAGGTCGAGTAGCCAGTAATGTTACTAAAAAAACAGATTTTCTACTACTGGGACAAGATCCCGGTCAAAAATATCAAAAAGCAAAAGAATTAAATATAAAGATAATTGCTGAAGAAGATTTTAGGAAAATGATAGAAAGTTGATGCAGGAAAGGAGAGCTTAGTATTTATTATGGCTGAAAAAATTATTACTCAAAAAGATGTGGAATATGTAGCAAAGTTAGCTAAACTAGAGTTAACTGAGGAACAAAAAGAATTGTTTTCTAAACAATTAAATGATATCCTTTCTTTTTTTGCTAAATTAAAAGAATTGGATACGGAACAGGTGCAACCCACCTCTCATATTGCTACCTCTTCAAAACACTTTCATGAAGATATTGTTAAGCCTTCATTACCCCAGAACACAGTAATGGGAATGACCAGATACAAGGAAAAAGGTTATTTTCAAGTTCCCAGAATTTTATAATTGAACTAGGAAAAAAGTAAGCAGATTTTTTACTGGAAGCAGGAGGAAATAAATTTGCAATTAAATGAACTAAAAGTGATTGATTATTTGGAAATGATAAAAAATAGAGAGATTACCGTGGAACAGGTTATAAAAGATATTTTTCATCGGATTGACAGGATTGATAAAACACTGAAGGCTTATTTATTTGTTAATAAGGAAGGGGCTTTATTAGAAGCGAAGAAGATTGACCAGAAAATAAAGAATAATCAAGATATACCTCCTTTAGCTGGTCTGCCTATAGCGATAAAGGATATTATTTGCACCAAAGATATGGACACTACCTGTGCCTCCAGAATATTGAAAGGATTTATTCCTCTCTATGATGCTACAGTAGTCAGAAGGATAAAGGATGCCGGGGGGATAATCATAGGTAAAACCAATCTTGACGAATTTGCGATGGGTTCTTCCACTGAAAATTCTGCTTTTCAGGTTACGCTTAACCCCTGGGATATAACTCGTGTTCCAGGTGGTTCCAGTGGTGGTTCAGCAGCAGCAGTTGCAGCAGATGAGGCATTAATTGCCCTGGGAACCGATACCGGTGGTTCAGTTAGATTACCAGCTTCTTTTTGTGGCATTGTTGGTATTAAACCTACCTATGGTCGTATATCTCGCTATGGTGTTATTGCTTATGCCTCCTCGCTGGATCAGATTGGAATCTTAGGTAAAGGGATTAAGGATGTGGCTAAGTTGATGAATGTTATTTGTGGTTATGATTCCCTTGATTCCACTTCAGCCAATCTTTCAGTTCCCGATTTTCAGTCATCCTGTCGGGAAGGTATCAGTGATTTAAAATTCGGTGTACCACGTGAATTTTTTAGCCATGGTTTAGATGCAGAAGTAAGAAGAAAGGTAATGAATACCATCCATAAGCTTTCACGGTTGGGAGCAAAGATAGAAGAGACTTCTTTGCCCAATCTTGAATATGCTTTACCAGCTTATTATCTAATTGCCATGGCGGAAGCAAGTTCCAATCTGGCTAAATTCGATGGAGTACAATACGGTTTGAGAATAGAAGAAAGTGATGACCTTGAAGATATGTATTTAAAAACCAGAAGCAAAGGTTTTGGAGCCGAGGTAATTAGAAGAATAATGTTAGGAACCTATGCCTTAAGCTCCGGTTACTATGATGCATATTATTTAAAAGCTCAGAGAGTAAGAACTCTAATCAAGAAAGATTTTGATAATGTTTTTCAAAAATATGATTTACTAATTTGTCCTACTTCTCCCATTCCCCCGTTTAAGGTAGGGGAGAGAATAGATGACCCATTGACAATGTTTTTAACAGATGCTTACACCTTACCGGTTAATCTCGCTGGTTTACCAGGTTTATCAATGAATTGTGGTTTTACTGCCAAGGGAAAATTGCCGGTAGGAATTCAGATTATAGGACGTGCTTTTGAGGAAGAGAAGATGCTAAGAGTAGCTTATAATTTAGAGGAAGAATTAAAAGAAATTAATTCGATTAAGCCAGATTTATCATTTTAACCTATTTATCCCGAATAATTGCAAACAAGATAAAATTTTATAGTTTCAAGGAATTGAAAAGATTTGATGTAAATAAATGAAAAGACAGGAGTTAATCATGCCAGGTGATATTGTAATTGGTTTAGAAATTCATGTTCAACTATTAACTGAAACCAAAATATTTTGTAATTGTAGTACAGATTATATTGATCAGGAACCCAATTCCCATACCTGCCCGGTATGCCTTGGTTTACCAGGAAGTCTACCGGTACTCAACAAAAAAGCGGTGGAATTTGCTTTGAAAACAGCCATTGCTTTAAATTGTCATATTAACCAGACCAATATTTTTCATCGAAAGAATTATTATTATCCTGATTTACCGAAAGCATTTCAAATTTCTCAGTATGATCAGCCATTAGCGGCAAATGGATTTTTAGAGATAAGAGCTGAAAAATCGTTAGGAAGCAGAAAGATAAGAATTAATAGGGTACATATGGAAGAGGATGCTGGTAAGTTAGTCCATATTGAGAGAGATGGTAAAATTGTATGTTCGCTGATTGATTATAACCGTTCTGGTATTCCTTTGTTAGAAATTGTAACAGAACCAGATATGCACTCTTCAGAAGAAGCTGTGTTTTTTCTGCAAATATTGAGAAGTATGGTTCAATACTTGGATGTTTGTGATGGCAATTTAGAGAGAGGATCGATGCGCTGTGATGCCAATATTTCTATTCGGGAAGAGAAAAATGGTAAATTAGGAACCAAAACTGAGGTAAAGAATATGAATTCTTTCCGGGCTATCAGGCAGGCACTGGATTACGAAATTACAAGACAAAGAAGACAAATTGAACAGGGAGAGAGGATATTACAGGAAACCAGACGATGGGATGAGACGACTGGCAAAACTGTAGTTATGCGCAGCAAAGAAGAAGCCCAAGATTATAGGTATTTTCCTGAACCAGATTTATTACCATTGACTATTGATCAATGCTGGAGTGAAGAGATTAAAAATAATTTTCCGGAATTACCAGAGCAACGACGAGAAAGGTTTATTAAAGATTATTTGCTTTCCGATTACGATGCTAACCGTCTGGTAGAAGTGAAATCATTGGGTGATTATTTTGAAAGGGCAACACAAAGCTATACAAATTATAAAAGATTGGCCAACTGGATTCTGGGAGAACTATTACGCTATCTGGGAGAGGAGAATATAGATATAATCAACTGTCCAATTTATGTCTCTGATTTAGTTGAATTATTACAGCTGATTGACCGAAAGATAATCAGCGAAAAGATTGCCAAAAATATCTTTGAACAGATGTGTAAAACGGGTCAAAGTGCTATTGATTTAGTTCAAAAGAGTGGATTTACCCAGATTAGTAATGAAAAGGAAATTAATGATATAATTGATATTGTTATTAGAGATAATTTAGAGACGGTAAAGGATTATTGTTCTGGAAAGGAAAAAGCTATTCATTTTTTAGTTGGTCAGGTTATGAAATATACTAAAGGCAGAGCACAACCAGATTTAGTCCTTAACCTACTTAAAGAAAGAATAAAAAAACTTTTCTGAAACAATTAATTCACCCATGTTTCTCCTAAAAATAATAGAATCAAATGATATATAGAGAAAGGAGGAGTATCGATGGACCGATACAGATGTACAGTTTGTGGCTATATTTATGATCCTGTACAAGGAGATCCCGAATCTGATATTGAACCGGGAACATCTTTTGATGATTTGCCGGATGATTGGGTTTGTCCTTTATGCGGTGCCAGTAAAGACGAATTTGAAAAGGAGGAATAGTTTTGGCTATAAAAAAAATCTTAAAGGATATCTATTTTATAGGAACCATAGATTGGGATAGAAGACTTTTTGATGAACTTATCCCCCTTCCTGATGGTACAAGCTATAATTCTTATTTAATTAAGAATCAGAAAGAAGGATTACTAATCGATACAGTAGATCCTTCTAAAAAGGAGGAATTTTTTCAGAATATCAAGGAGTCACAGATAGAAAAAATTAGCTATATAATTGCCCAGCATGCAGAACAAGATCATGCCGGTTGTATCCGGGAAGTATTGAATATGTTCCCTGGCTGCAAGGTTATTACCAACCGTAAATGCCAGGAATTGTTGATTGATGAATTACATTTAGAAGAAGAGAATTTTATTGAGATTAAAGATAAAGATACTTTTGTTTTTGGTAATAAGGAATTTCATTTCTTTTTTGCACCCTGGGTACACTGGCCGGAAACATTTTTAACCTATCTTCCCAAAGAGAAGATTTTATTCACCTGTGATTTATTTGGTTCACATCTTGCCAGCAGTGAATTATGGTCTTCAGATAATATTACTAATTATTTAGCTGCTAAACGTTACTATGCTGAAATTATGATGCCTTTCCGGCAAAATATCCAGAATCATCTCCAGATGCTGAAAAAATTAACCATTGCTATCATTGCTCCCAGTCATGGACCTGTCTATGAACATCCTGATTTTATTCTTAAAAATTATCAGGAGTGGGTATCTGATTCGGTCAGAAATGAGGTAGTGATACCTTATGTTTCTATGCATGGTAGTACCGAAGCCATGGTAAACTATTTAGTGGAACAATTGATTAGCAGGGGTGCAAGAGTAACTCCTTATCATTTAACTAATACTGATATTGGCGAATTAGCAATGGCATTAGTTGAAGCCGCAACAATCATTTTAGCCTCACCTACAGTATTAACCGGTCCGCATCCCCAGATAGCTTATGCTGCTTATCTCTGTCATATCTTAAGACCAAAAGCTCGATTTGTAGGAATTATCGGATCATTTGGTTGGGGAAGCAAAATGGAACATGATATATTGCAGATAATAAGCAATCTAAAAGTAGATCTGTTGACCTCGGTAATTAGCAAAAGTTTTCCCAGGGCAGAAGATTTCCGCAAATTAGATAAACTGGTTAATCAAATTATACTAAAGCATAAAACCATACAGTAGAATAAGTATATACAGAGTTGAGGTGAATATAAGGATGACAAAAAGATTTTTAGTATGCTTGTTGATTTTTATTATCTTTTTTACCCTTACCAGTATAATAAATTCCCAGGACTCCCTTGATGATATCTTATATTGTGATTTTAAAGATGTGGTGACCTTTGGTTATATATCTGTAAAAGTCCAGGGAGAGCAGTCTTTTTTAATTGGTTTAAGCAGCGAAGAGCTTACCGATTATGCCCGACTAAAATATAAAAATAATTTTGCCAGCATTGCTTTTCAGGAAATACCTGCTGAGGAAGCATACCTGTATCAAGAAGAGGAAAAAGCTAAAAAGACCGGCAGTATCTGGTTCAGAGTATGGACAGTAGGAGAGGATTTTCCAATAGCCTATTATATTGAATGTAGAGCAGGTACCTATAAGAACTATGAGATTTGGAGGGATGAAATACTGGGATTTTGTGATGTGAAAGAAGTTAAGCAGATTGTTAGGAATGAAATAACAAGAATGATAGAAAACCTAGCTATTACTTTTTTTAAGGTAAGAGGAGAAATTTAAATTTCAACTCTATTTTTAGAGATTATGATAAAAATTACTCTTTAACTCAAAGAAAGATACTAAATGGTACAATATAGTAAACAATAAGTTATTTTACAATTAGAACTATTATATTTTTTATTGGTATTGGGGAAATCGGGGAAGATGAATATAAAAAGTCTTTTCGAAGATTATACAAAATTACCGAGAAGTATATTTATCTTATTTTTTGCCCAGATAGTCTATTCTGTGGGTAGTTTTGTCTTTCCTTTTCTGGCTATTTTTTTTACTAAAACACTAATGTTTAATGAACAGCAAGCCGGTTTCTATGTTATGCTGGCTACTGCCGCTAAGGTACCAGGTTTGCTTCTGGGAGGAAAATTGGCTGATGTTTTTGATAGGAAAAAAATATTCATCATCTTTAGCACTCTCTCGGCACTATTTATTTTCGCCTGTTTGCTGGTTGTGCACAGCGAAATAATTCCCTGGTTATTAACAATATCAGCAGTCTTTAATGGTGCCAATTATCCTGCCATGAAGGCAATGGTTGCTGATTTGACCAATCCCGATAATAGAAAAGCAGCTTTTTCCCTGTTGTATCTGGGTATGAACATTGGTTTTGCCATTGGTCCCATGATTGCGGGATTACTGTATAATGATTACCTTAATCTACTTTTTATTGGAGATACGGTTACGACTCTTATTTCTGTTTTACTGGTTTATTTCTTCATTGCGGAGTCTTTCCCTAGTCTCAATAGTATAAAGAACTCTATTGTTTCAGACTACAGTGATGAAAAGGCAGAACAGGGAAGTATTTACCGTGTATTTCTCTCCAGGCCTTATTTAGTTTTTTTTACCCTGATCTTCACACTGTATTCTTTTATTTATGTTCAAAGTGAGTTTACTCTGCCCATACAGATGATAAAAATATTCGGAGAAAGAGGTCCTCAATATTTTGGTTCCATAATGACTATTAATGGAATTGTGGTTATCTTTCTTACAGTGATTATCATCAGCATAACCAGTAAAATTAAACCGATTTTAAATGTATCCTTAGCTGCAATACTATATGCTTTTGGCTTTGGAGTAATTTACTTCAGTACTAGGTTCTTCTTATTTGCCCTTTCTACAGTTTTATGGACTTTAGGTGAGATAATTGCTACTACCTATTCAGATGTCTATATAATAAATCACACTCCTATAACTCACAGAGGTAGATTTAGTGCTATTATTCATATCTTGATAGGTTCTGGATTTATCTTTGGTCCCTATCTGTCAGGATTATTCATTAATAATTTTGGAGTAGAAAAGATTTGGCCTTTTGTTTTTGTATTAGCCATCCTTTCCTCTTTTTTAATGTACCTGCTTTATTATTTTGAGAATCGAACTCATAATACTTTAAAATATTCATAAGCAGAAGAGAAATTGCATTTAATAAAAAATGTTGATTCTTCTGACTTTTTAAAGTAGAACCAGCCTTCCTATTCATTTTTTAAATATTGCCAAATCGGAAATTAAATTAATTTTAATTGTCATTGATTTCCTGGAAAAGGTCAGCCATTTTTCCTTTGAATAGATTAAAATATTCTTTATATTTTTTTTCTATTTGATTTAATCTTTGTTTTAATCCCTTATCTTGTTCCAGTACTTCCTCAACGCTTAATTCTTTTATAACAATTTGGTTACCCTGTTGAAAGGTTTGTAATCTCTTCTGAGGGTTTTTTTCCAGATCCTGTCTTACATATTGAATTAATTGGTCTTTCTCTTTTTGAAACTCCTCTTGTAATTTAGTTAGTTGATTAAAATAATGTTCAATATCTGAGGATTGGTTAGTTTTCTTCAGGTTTTCAATAGCTAAGATACCTTTTTTCCTTTTCTCAAAATCATAGGCATTACTCTGGTAGGTTAAGGATTTAAGAAAGCTATTTTGTACTTGTTTTAAATATTTTACATGAAGTTCTTTTAATTGATACCATAATTGATCTGGTTCAATCTGATCTTTATAATATTTTGCTAAAATAGAGTCTATTTTTTCCTGTTGCTTTATTTCAGCAATTTCCTGAGCACTCAGCTTTTCACCAGCTGTTTTTTCTAGTGCTATTTCCCGAGCAGATTTAATATATCCCACTATTACTACCTCCTTCTAAACAATTCAAAGAAACGGTCTTGATAGAATTCGAATAGACCCCAGCGGTCTAATTCAATTTTTAAATCCTTTGGTTCCATATCACCATGTTTTACCTTATCAAACATAGTTTCAATTTCTTTCTTGGCAATAAGAGGAATACCCTGGGTATCGCGTGAAACAACCTGATAACCCGACTTGTTATAGGTTATTAATCCTCTTTTTCTAAGTTCTGGGAATTGTGACTGATGAGCACTTCTTGACATCATATCAAGGATAAATTTAGATAGTGAAATATCCCATAAATCGCCCACACCCATAACAATTGCTGAAAGATTATCACCTCTTTTATCAATATCTCGGGCAATCTTATCAGCAACCAATTCTAAACTACCAGAGACAAAATTCATAGAATCAACTTCTCTCTTAAAGTTAAAGCGATAAAGAATACTTGCCAAATCAGGCATTTCATTAGCTATGGATAAGAATGCTTTTTTGGCTTCTTCGCTGAATCCTTCAACACGCAAAATATACTCTGGAGTTAATAATTGAGGTCTATACCAGCTGACTTTGCCCTCTCTTACCACAGTCTCCACCTCTCCTTTGGCAAATTCCTGGTAAACAGGTTCAGTAAGAACATGATAATGAACCTCTGATGAACCAAAGGAAGAAAGTAGCTGTTTGGGCCATTTTAGTATTTTCGAATGCTCAAAAGCATATCTAATTCTTTCATCCATATCCATATAATCTACCTCTTTAAACTAAAAGGTTTATGGCAATTTTATTATTACTTACCATTTTTTATTTAATTTATCCTCAATTCCCATCTACAACATTTTAACCAATTATTTAAAAATGTCAAATAAGTATTGTGCGTTATACAAGACATACTAGACAATAATTCAATTCAGTTTATTCTATTTTTAGCCAGTTTCCTTCAGTATTGATTAATTTTTTAATATTATTCTAACTTAAATTTATCTTTTTTATAGAAGGATAGCAGTGTATCTCTATTAAAAAATAGGCCTGTGACTAGAATAAGATTTTCAGCCAGGATTAATCATAAGTGTTATTTGCGCAGATTATGTATCATAACTTGAGAAAATAGAATATTAGTGTATATAATAGATTAATATAATATAAAATAAAAAGGTTAATTTACTACAGGAAGGAGAGAGGTTTTATCAAAAGGATAATAATTGGTATAATGGGTGGAGCTCAATTTGTAAATCCGGAAGATGAGCAATATGCCTATCAAATTGGAGCAATGATAGCCCGAGAAGGCTGGATATTATTAAATGGTGGTCGAGCTTCTGGTGTTATGGAGGCATCAGCTAAGGGCGCCAAAGATAATGGCGGAATTACCATAGGGATATTGCCGGTTGATGATCCTGCTTGGGCTTCTCAATATATTGATATTCCTATTGTAACGGGTATAGGTATAGCCAGAAATGTGATTAATATATTAAGCAGTGATCTGATTATCGCTTTACCAGGAAGAGCGGGAACAATATCTGAAATTGCCCTGGCTTTAAACTATGGTAAAGAAGTCATTTTGTTTAGATTTGATGTCAGCGAATGGCTTAAACCTTACCAGAAAGAAGGAAAAGTACATTTTATTAATGAGTTGGACGAGCTAAGAGTTTTTGTAAAGAAAAAATTAAGTGATATTTATCACAATTAAAAGAGGTATTTATGCCAAAACTATTATTGCGTGTTGATGGTTCCTGTATTCCTAATCCTGGAAATATGGCTATTGGAGTTGTTATTTATAAAGATGGGCAGTTATGGAAAAAAATCAATGAAATAATTGGAATGGGTACCAATAATATTGCTGAGTATAGTGCAGTGATCAGAGGTCTGGAAGAAATAAAAAATATCCCGGCAGATTCAGTTGAGTTTTATTGCGATAGTCAATTAATAGTAAAACAATTAAACGGACAATTTAAGGTAAAAAACAAAAAAATGATTCCCCTTTATGAAAAGATTCAAGAATTAATTAAAGAATTTAAGATCCCCATCTTTTTTATTTGGAATAGAAGGGAAAATAATCAAATGGCTGACCAATTAGCCAGAAAACTATTAATTAAAGAGGAGCAGAATAAAAGAGTTATTGCCTCCAAAGATTTAATGGTAGAAGAGGAAGGGGATTATTTTTTAGTCAAGAATAAAAAAAATAAAACTACATATCATGTAAACCTGACAGTTCCGGAATGTGATTGTTATGATTTTGAAAATCATTGCCGGCAATGGAATTTGGAATGCAAGCATATTGTGGCAACCCGAAAATATATACAGGAGAAAGAAAAACAGATATTGGATAAGGGTGGTAAAAAAATGAAGGTGTTGATATTTAGTAAAATGGTTAGCTTTAGTAGGTGGATGGAATTATTGGGTAGATATAATCAGGAGTATCATCTTCCACTAGAGATTGTTTTTCCTAATGGGAATAAGCAACAATTGGACAATCAGATTGCTTCTGCTGAGGTGATAGTAGGAGGAGAATTAAATGAATCTGAACTCAGTCAGGCTAAAGGCTTAAAATTATTTCAAATACCTTTTGCTGGAGTAGATAAGCAAAATCTGGAGGTTTTTAAAAACTATTCCCATATAGCGGTGTGCAATACTCATGGAAATAGCCATGCTGTTTCAGAGCATGCAATTGGTCTGTTATTAGCACTAGCTAAAAATCTAATCAATAATGACCGTGATTTGAGAATGGGTAAGTGGCATGGATTCGTTTCCGGGGAACCAACCATTCAACTTTATGGAAGAAACATAGGTATTATTGGTCTTGGTTCAATCGGATTAGAAATTGCGAAAAGAGCCTTATCTTTGGGTATGAAGGTATATGCAGTTAAACGTTCTCTCAAGAAAGAAGAGATGCTGGATAAGAAATATGGCTTAGCCTTTTTGGGTACAACTGAACAATTGGCATATGTTATTAATCAATCAGAATTTATCATTATTGCCTTACCATTGACTCCAAAGACAGAAAACATGATTGATGAACGAATATTAAAACTGATGAAAGGTAAATATCTTATTAATATTGGGCGGGGCAGGATTATTGATGAAAAAGCCCTCTATTTTCATCTTAAAAATGGAACCTTAGCCGGAGCAGCAATTGATACCTGGTATCAATATCCTGATAAAGATTCTCCGATTGTATTACCCAGTAAATATGACTTTCAAGAATTGCCTAATTTAATTATGTCACCACATAATGCCGGTTATACCGATAAAGCTATAGAAGAGAACATATTGATGGTATATCATAATATTAAACGGATATTCCATGGTCAAGAACCAGAAAACAGGGTGGATCTTGCAGAGGGATATTAGTGAAATGTTAGGGTCTGGCTATTAATTATTAAAATAGTCAGACCCTGAATAATGAGTAATAATTTTATTTTCAATCTCGTATATTGTTAATATATTGAAAGTATTCATTTTTAGATGATAACAGAATAGTGGTATTTTCTCCCAAGCTGTTTTGGTAAGATTCCAGAGTTCTAAGGAATTGATAGAACTCTGCATCCTGATTAAAACTTTCTGCATATATTCGAATTGCCTCTGCCTCGCCTTCACCTCTTAACTGCTGAGCTTCTCGGTATGCCTCAGCCAGTATTACAGTTTTTTCTCTTTCTGTTTCTGCCATAATTTTGGCGGATTCTTCCATGCCTTCTGCTCGATATTGCTTGGCGATTCTGTCCCGTTCAGCTTCCATTCTGGCATAAATATTTTGTTCATTTTCCGGAGGCAAATCTGCACGTTTTATTCTTACATCAATAATATTTATTCCATATTCCATAGATTTTTCATTACTGCGTTCGGTAACAGTTTCCATAATTTCAGTTCTTTTTGAGGAGACGATTTCGCTCATATCGAATTTACCCAGATCCACTCTTAATTCAGAATAAATGATATCATCCAATCTAGCTTGCGCTCCATTAATATCTCTGACTGTTTGCATAAAAAGTAGGGGATCAGCAATTTTCCAGCGGGCGTAATTATCGAGAATTAGGGTTTTCTTATCTCGGGTAATTATCTCAGTAGGAGGAGCATCGTAAACAAGCAACCTAGACTCAAAGAGGATTACATTTTGAATAAAGGGAATTCTCATGTGCAAACCTGCTTCTCGAATAACCCTGATTGGCTTACCAAATTGCAGAACTATAGCCTGTTTTGTTTCATCAATAATGAAAAGGGTAAAATTTGCCAAAAGGATAATCAAAATTAAGCAAATAAATATTAAACTTTTTCTCATTTTTGCTCAACCTCCTTTCTAATTAAGTCCTGGACCAGTGGTTCATTCAAGGGCAACAGTTTTAACACATTATTTTCCGTTTCTTCTATGATAAATTTATTCATATTTGGTAATATTTTTTCCATTGTTTCGATATATAAGCGGTATTTAGTAACCTCTTTTCCCTTCTGGTATTCAGCTAAGATCTGATTAAATTTAGCCACATCACCTTCTGCTTTTCTTATTCTCTCGATTTTATAACCTTCTGCCTCTTTTATAATTCTAGCCGCTTCTCCTCTGGCTTTGGGAATGATGTCATTGCGATAACCTTCTGCTTCATTGATGAATTTACTTTTATCTTCTTTAGCGCTGGCTACATCCTTAAAAGCAGCTGATACCTCAGTAGGAGGATTAACATCCTGTAATTGGACGGCAATTGCTAAAATTCCAGATTGGTAGATATCAAGTAACTCCTGGATAAGCAACCTTGTCTCCTCCTGTATTTCGTATTTGCCTTCGGTTAAGGCATCATCAATTTTACGACTTCCGATTACCTGTCTAAGTGCAGCTTCAGAGGCGTTTTTAACAGTGAGCTCAGGTTCAATTATATTAAAAAGGTAATCAGCAGCATTTTTAATTCGGTACTGCACAATGGCCTCGGCACTAACAATATTTTCATCCCCGGTAAGCATAAGAGCTTCCTCCTGGACTTCAATATAACTATCACGAACAGTCCGAAAACCAATTTCAATCCTTTTTACCTCTGTAACTGAAGGTGTTACTGCTGATTCAAAGGGAAAGGGCAGGTGATAATGAAGACCTGGACTATCTAATCTGTTAAATTTTCCGAAACGCCTGACTACTCCTTGTTCATTAGGTTGAACAATGTAAATACCGCTAACCAGGTATAAAATAACTAAAATTAGAATCAATAGCTTTAAAAATTTTTTACCAAATGTTATTTTTGGAATTTTTTCAGCTATATTAATTATTTTTTCCCCAGCATCATCTCTAAAATCGTTCATCTTATTCTCCTTTCTTTTCTTTTTTTCTTTCTTAAAAAAGACAGTTCATAGCACACCCACATTGGATTTGACTTTAAGATAATACGAATATAGCACTAATTATTATATTTCTCAAATATTATTGAGATGTCAAATTATAATATATGATAAACTATTTAATATATATTAATTTGCTGCTTCCAAAAATTTAGTATATACTCCCAAAGTAAAATATTAATTGCAATAAGCCTTTAAGATATATATAATAATAAAATGTAAATAAATTTTTTCCTACTTATTATTCAAGTGGATTATTTTGTTTAGTATTACTGAAAACTTTCTATAAAATATTATAAATGACGAATAAGAAGGAGATAGAAAGGAGAATTTTATGCCCTTAGTAACAAGCAAAGAAATATTAATAGATGCTCAAAAAAACCATTATGCTGTGGGTGCCTTTAATGCCAATAATATGGAGATAGTACAGGCAATCATAGAAACTGCTGAAGAAGAAAGAGCGCCAGTGATAGTACAGGCTTCCCAAGGAGCTATTAAATATGCTGGTTTAGATATGATAGTTGGCATGGTAAAGGTATTGGCGGAAAGGACTTTTATACCAGTTGTTTTACATCTGGATCACGGGACCGATTATTATCAAAATATCAGATGTTTAAGAGCTGGATTTACCTCATTGATGTTTGATGGTTCCAAATTACCATTTGCTGAAAATGTTGCTTTAACTAAAAAGGTAGTAGAAATGGCACATTCTTGCGATATTCCGGTAGAGGCTGAAATCGGGCAGATTGGGAAGATGGATTCCAGTGATGAACCAGGAATAGCACGAGAGAAAATAAAGGAATTTATGGCTGATCCGGAAGAAGCGGACAAGTTTGTCAAGTTAACAGCTATTGATTCTTTAGCTGCGGCGGTGGGGACAATTCATGGATGTCGAGAACCTATTGCTGAATTGGATATACCTCGCATCGAAAAGATTAGAGATTTAACTGGCATTCCCCTGGTGTTACATGGAGCCTCTGGAGCAAGTGATGAAGAAGTAAAAAAAGGAATTGCTGCAGGAATATGCAAGATTAACATAGATACCAGGATACGGATGGCTTTTACCAGGGCAATCCAGGATTATCTTGATAAGAACTCTAATGAAATAGATCCTCGGAAGGTTCTGGGGGTTGCCAAAGAGGCAGCAAAGAAAGTTATTAGAGACCGTATTAGAGTATTAGGTTGTCATAATAGAGTATAGTGATTTAGAATGAATATAGATATACGAATAAAGGGAGTAAAAGATGTCTAAAAGAATTGGTATTTTAACAGGTGGAGGAGATTGTTGTGGGCTTAACCCAGCCATTCGTGGTGCAGTTTATCGAGCCTATGATTTTCATTATGAAGTATTTGGCATCAGAGATGGTTGGAGGGGTTTAATTGATGGTAATCTTTTTAAAATTCATTTACAGGATGTAGAAGAGTTAATAGATAAAGCCGGTACTATTCTTGGAACTTCTCGCACCAACCCCTTTAAGGTGGAAAGCGGAGTAGAAAGAGTATTGAATACTATAAAGAATTATGGTCTGGATGCTGTTCTGGCAATGGGAGGCGAGGATACCCTGGGAGTCGCGCAAAATCTATTTAAAGAGTACAAGGTAAATGTTGTAGGAGCACCTAAAACCATGGATAATGATCTATCATCTACTGATTTTACCTTTGGCTTTGATAGTTCTGTCACCAGAGCGGTGGAAGCAATGAAGAGTCTGGAAGATACTGGAAAATCTCATCACAGGGTCATGATACTGGAAGTTATGGGTAGGCATGCCGGTTGGGTTGCCCTGTATACCGGGCTGGCCTCTGGAGCAGACTGGATATTGCTTCCAGAAGAAAAACCGGATATTGACGAGATGTGCAAACAACTTCAGCGTGTTTATTCCAGAAAAAAATATGCTCTGGTGGTAGTATCAGAAGGTGTTGAATTACCAGGTGTTAATGCTGGTCGGGAAGAATTAGACCAGTTTGGACATATGATTTTAAAAAAAAGAGAAATTGGTCAGTCTTTAGGTGATGTAATTAGCGAGAAAACCGGTCTAGAAACCAGACATGCCGTAATTGGGCATATGCAGAGAGGTGGCAATCCAACGATATTCGATAGAATCCTGGGTTTGCGTACCGGAGTAAGAGCAATGGAATTAATTGAAAAGAAAGATTTTGGAAAAATGGCAGCAATGAAGGGCAATAAGATTATTTCAGTACCTCTAGAGGAAGCTACCAGGGAAATTAAGATAGTAAATAAAGAATGGATTAGTTTTGCCAAAATATTCTTTAAGTAATAATAAAAAAATGTAATGGTTTGGTATATTTTTATTTAGAGCAACATATTTAATTAATAATAAACAATAGAAGATAAAATATTATGGGAAGCCTCGATTGGCTTCCCATAATATTGCTAATTTGTTTGCCAATTAATTGGCTTTTAGTGTGAAAACCAATTCAAATTAGTATATAATATCTTTAAGGTGATAGATTTTGCTACTTTTAAAAATTTCTTTTAGGTTGTTCTTATAAGTTTTGAGCGAACCTCTTTAACCCTTTAAAAGCGAGAAAAAAGTATGTCTGAAAAATCAAGATTTGTCCATCTACATGTTCATTCTGAGTACAGTCTTCTGGATGGAGCATGCCGCATAAAAGAATTAATTAGAAAAGCCAAAGAAAATAATATGTCTGCTTTAGCTCTGACTGATCATGGAGTTATGTATGGCGCCATACAGTTTTATAAAGAAGCTGTTGCCAATAATATTAAACCAATAATTGGCTGTGAAGTTTACCTTGCTCCTCATAGCAGAAAAGATAAATCCAATGGTAAGAAGGAATCACCAAGTCATTTAATTCTTCTGGTCAAGAACAAGACTGGATACCAGAACCTTATTCAATTAGTTACCAAATCATTTCTGGAAGGCTTCTATTATAAACCGAGGATAGATAAAGAAATATTAAGAGAATACAGTGAAGGGCTTATTGGGCTATCAGCTTGCCTGAAAGGAGAAATACCCCGCCTTATATTACAAAATAATTTTACTGAAGCTCAGGAATTAGCCCTATCCTATCAGGAAATATTTGGTAAGGGTAATTTTTATCTGGAGTTACAAAACAATACTATGCCAGAACAAATTAAGGTTAATCAGGAACTGGTCAAACTGGGTAATTTACTGCAGATTCCCCTGGTGGCTACCAATGATGTACACTATATTGACAAAGAAGATTACGAAGCCCATGATATTTTATTATGTATTCAAACTGCTACTAATCTTGATGATCCTGATCGTATGAAATTTAGTACTGATGATTTTTATTTTAATACCCAGGAAGAGATGCAGCAACATTTTGCTGATATTTCTGAGGCACTGGATAATACCTGCAAAATTGCTCAGGAGTGTACTCTGGAAATAGATTTTCAAAATGCCCATCTACCTGATTTTAGCTTACCGGAAAACCTTACTGATTATGATTATTTAAAGCAACTATGTTATGAAGGAGCAATAAGAAAATTTACACATCTTGAAGGTGAAATTAAGGATCGTTTGGATTATGAATTGTCTATTATAAAAAAAATGGGTTTCGCTACTTATTTCTTAATTGTATGGGACTTCGTTAATTATGCTAAAAAACATAATATAATGGTTGGTCCGGGAAGGGGTTCAGCAGCTGGTAGTCTGGTAGCTTATTGTCTGAATATTACTAATATTAATCCTCTCGATTATAACCTGCTCTTCGAAAGATTCCTCAATCCAGAAAGAATCAGTATGCCCGATTTTGATATTGATTTTAGTTTCGAGGGAAGAGGAGAAGTAATTGAATATGTCAGTAAAAAATATGGGCGTGATAAAGTTTCTCAGATTATTACGTTTGGAACAATGGCTGCTCGAGCAGTAATTAGAGATGTGGGTAGAGCTCTGGGTATTCCCTATGGGCAAGTGGATAAGATTGCTAAACTTATTCCTATGGATCCCAAGATGACCATAGAGAAAGCATTACAGATTGAACCTGAATTAAAAAATAGAATGGAAAACGATGCTATCATTAAGAAGATGATTGAAATATCATCAAAATTAGAAGGTTTATCCCGTCATGCTTCCACACATGCTGCTGGAGTGGTCCTATCTCGAGAATCATTGACTAATTTTGTTCCTCTCCAACTAACATCTGAAGGGGAAATTTCTACCCAATATGCAGCTGAAGATTTAGAATCACTGGGATTATTAAAAATGGATTTCCTGGGATTGAGGACTCTCTCGGTGATTAACAATACTATAAAAATTATTAAGAAAACCAGGGGTGAAATAATAAATATAGATGAAATATCCTTAGATGATGAGAAGGTCTATGAAATCCTGGCAAAAGGAGAATGTTGCGGCATCTTTCAATTAGAAAGTTCTGGAATGACAGACCTGGTAAAGCGAATGGAACCGAAGAATATTGAAGATATAACTGCCCTGTTAGCACTATTTAGACCTGGTCCCTTAGGGAGTGGTATGATTGATGATTTTATAAATCGGAAAAAAGGGAAGGTAGAAATTAAATATCTACATCCCAAACTGGAACCAATTTTAAGGGATACTTATGGGGTAATTGTCTATCAGGAACAGGTTATGCAAATTGCCAGTCAATTGGCAGGCTACTCCCTCGGTCAGGCAGACATTTTAAGGAAGGCAATGGGCAAAAAGATAAAAGAAGTAATGAAAAAACAGCAAAAACAATTCATCGAAGGTGCTGTTAAAAATGATATTGAGAAAAAGACTGCTGAAGATATATACGATCTTATTGCTTATTTTGCCGGATATGGATTTAACAAATCTCATAGTGTTTCCTATGCTTTTCTATCTTATCAGACTGCCTATCTTAAAGCGCATTATCCTGTAGAATATATGGCAGCATTACTTACCAGTATTATGCAAAATACTGATAAGGTGGTGAAATATATTAAAGAGTGCCAGAATATAGGCTTGAAAATATTACCCCCAGATATCAATGAAAGCTTGATTGATTTTACTGTGGTAGATAAACAAACCATACGTTTTGGTCTGGCAGCGGTTAAGAATGTGGGTAGGGCTGCGGTTGAAAGTATTATTAAAGAAAGAAGAGAAAGTGGTTTATTTTCATCTCTAATTGATTTTTGCCAGAGAGTGGATTTAAAGACCATCAATAGGAGGGTTGTAGAGAGTTTAATAAAATGCGGTGCTTTTGATTCACTTAAAGCTTCTAGGGCTCAATTATTGTCAATTTTAGAAAGGTCAATTCAGATAGCTCAGGATAGGCAAAAAGAAAAAAGAAATGGTCAGACCAGCCTTTTTATGGTAAAAAATGATGGTCTTGTGAACGATCTTCAGGATACCTTTAATTTGACAGCAGTGCCAGAATTTACCGACCAGGAACTTTTAACTATGGAAAAGGAAACTCTTGGTTTTTATCTTTCCCATCATCCTTTAGAGGATTATCAGGAAAAATTGACTGAGCTTGTCAATGCTGATTCTACTAACCTGGAAGATTTTTCTGATAAAAGCCATGTCATTCTGGGAGGTGTAATTACCAATATAAGAAGGAAGTCTACCAAAAATGGAAATATAATGGCTTATTTTTCCCTGGAGGATTTGCATGGTACTATTGAAATTATTGTTTTTCCAAAAACCTTTGAGGAGTTCAAAGAAGTGCTCAGGGAAGAGAACGTGGTTATAGTAGAAGGACGTCTGGATGCTATGGAAGTAAATATGAAGTTATTGGCAGAGACAATCATCCCGATTAATGAATATCAGAAAAACAATTTAACCATGGGAAAGAAAAAAGTAAAAAGCCAGCACAATTTACATATAGAAGTAGATGTAGATGGGCTTGAACCGGAGAAATTAGATGATTTAAAAGAAATATTACAAAAATACCCTGGAACAAATCGAGTTATAATTCATTTTAAATCTGGCACAAGAACATATCACCATTATGTCGATGAACAATTAAGAGTAAAATATAATAAAGGATTAGTCAAAGAAATAAAGGATTGTTTAATCCAAACCAGGATATGGCTGGAAAATGAAGATTCTGGCAAAAATTAGATATGGTGCCGAAGGTCGGAGTCGAACCGACATGAGCTGTGAGGCTCGCTGGATTTTGAGTCCAGTGCGTCTACCAATTTCGCCACTTCGGCGTTAAAAAGTATCTTAAAAATTATAGATTAGACTATTATCAATGTCAAGCTAATGACTATTAATAAAAAAATAGTTCTGTTAGTTTTATTTGTGGTGATATCTCAATAATAGGTAAAATTTTATATCTTTTTGTTTTATTAAAAACCACTTTCTTGGTAGGTATTGTTTTAGGATTAATAGAGCCACCTGCTAAGCGGGATAATTGTTTATTTATAAATAATAAGAGTATTAGAGATGATAAAAAAGATCAAAAAATTATTTTTAATTGATGGACAGGGATTAATATATCGTGCTTTTTTTGCCTTACCCAGGTTAACAACTTCCTATGGGCAGCTTATTAATGCTGCCTATGGCTTTACCCTGGTATTATTAAGATTATTAGAAGAACAAAAACCGGATGGTCTCATAATTGCCTTTGATACTCCTAAACCAACCTTTCGCCATAAACAGTATGACCAGTATAAAGCCCAGAGAGAAAAAATGCCTCCGGAATTAATTGAACAATTGCCTATTATTAAAGAAATCGTGCAAAAATTTAATATTCCGTCAGTTGAAATTGAAGAGTATGAAGCTGATGACATTATTGGCACTATAGTTCAGAAAATAAAAGATAGTGAATATAAGCCGGTTATTGTTACCGGTGACCGGGATTTATTACAACTGGCAGATAAAGATACAGAAATATTATTGATGCAAAAAGGAGTAACTCAGGTGAAACAACATCACCTGGCATCTATTGAAAAGATGCTTGGCTTCTCTCCTCATTTTATTCCCGATTACATAGGTCTCAAAGGAGACCCGTCTGATAATATACCAGGAGTTCCTGGGATTGGAGAAAAAACCGCTCAAAAACTAATCCAGCAATACGGTAGTTTGGAAGAAATAATTAAAAATTCTCACCAGATAGAAAATAAGTCCATCAGAGAGAAAATATTCCAATATGAAGAGCAAGCTAGATTAAGTAAAAAATTAGCTATGATTAAGAGAGATGTTGATATTGATTTGAAATTACCCAGAATTGCTTATACCGGACCAGACTATGGACAAATTAGAGACTTGTTTCAAAAATATGAATTTAAAAAGTTGATAGAGAAGATTCCTCATAAAGGGGAAAATAGTAAAGAAATAAAAAAGAGTATAGTAGTATATAAGGAAATTTTAAATGAAGAGCAGTTAATAAAATTATGCCAGAAGATTAAATTAGCAGGTTATCTTTCGTTTTTATTAGAGACATATCAGTCAGCTTCTCATAAATTGCTTAAAGGTATTGTCATTAGCCTTCTGGATGAATCATTTTTATTAAGAATTAATAGCAATGATGTACTAATAGGAACAGATAAATATCTTTCCAGGGAATTAATATTAAGCAAGTTAAGGGAGTTATTTCAGGATGGAAAGATTGAGAAGATCGGCTTTGATTTGAAGAATTCCTGGGCTTATTTATATAATGATATTGATTTTTTCCAGTTTCCTTACTTTGATATTAAGATAGCTTCCTATTTATTAAATCCCTCCCAGCAAGATTACAGTTTGACCAAAATAATACAGGATTACTTAATCAAAGAGAGTGATACTGAAAAGGATGGCGGGCCGGAAAAACATTTCGCTGACCAGGAACAGGAAATATGTTGGCAGACCCAATCATTATTATCCTTAAAAACGATATTATGGGAACAACTCTCTAAAAATGATCTGGATAAACTTTATCTGGATATTGAACTCCCTCTGGTTAGAGTAATTTACCAGATGGAAAAAAGGGGAATCAAGCTGGATACCATCTTTTTAAAGAAGATGTCCCAGCAATTTTCCCAGAAAATAGCTGAAATTAAGACAGATATTTTTAATTTAGCTGGTGGTGAATTCAATTTAAATTCACCCAAACAGTTAAGTCAAGTTTTATTTGAAAAATTGAAACTTCCCACTGTAAGAAAAATTAAGACAGGCTATTCAACTGATGCACAGGTTTTATTGGAATTATCTGAAAAGCATGAAGTTGTAGCTAAAATACTTGATTATCGTGAATTGGAGAAATTAAAGAATACCTATATTGATAAATTGCCACGGTTAATAAATCCTCAAACCGGTAGGATTCATACTTGTTTTAATCAAACCGGCACTTCAACCGGAAGATTAAGTAGCAACAATCCTAATTTACAGAATATACCGGTACGGACGGAACTGGGTCGGGCTATCAGGAATGCTTTTATTGCCGAGGAAGGGAATATTTATTTATCTGCAGATTATTCCCAGATTGAGTTGAGAATTCTGGCACATTTATCTCAAGATGAGAGTTTAAGGGAGGCATTCTTAAAGGGAAATGATATTCATGCCTATACGGCAGCACAATTATTTAATATTGATTTAAATCTGGTCAGTGAGGAGATGAGAAGAATTGCTAAGACTATTAATTTCGGGATTATTTATGGCATGAGTAGTTATGGTTTAGCCAATAATCTCAGAATAAGCAGAGAATATGCAGAGCAATATATTGAAGCCTATTTTCAGAGATATCATAGGGTAAAAGAATATATTAACGAGCAGATTGAGCTTGCCAGAAAAGATAAGTATGTCAAAACTATGTTAAATCGAATCAGGTATCTGAATGGTATTGATAGCCCCAATAAATCAATCAGAGAATTTTACGAACGAACCGCTATTAATACCCCCATACAGGGTACAGCAGCAGATTTAATTAAAATAGCTATGATTGGAATAAACACCAGAATGGAGAGATTAAATCTATGCAGCGGTTTAATTTTACAAATTCACGATGAACTAATTTTTGAAATCCCAGAATCAGAGTTGGAAATGAGACAGGCTATAATTAAAGATATCATGGAGAATTGTTTACATCTGGATATACCATTAAAAGTGAATTTTAAGAATGGTTACCACTGGGGAGACCTGTAATGGAGAATGGGTAAATTTTCTTAAAAAGAGAGGTTTAATCTCTTGAAGATGCTAATAGTTGGCTTAACAGGTGGAATTGTCTCTGGAAAATCAACCGTTGCTGAAATGTTTAAACAATTAGGAGCACAGGTAATTGATGCTGATGAGATTGCCCGTACAATCGTTCGTCCGGGAGAAAAAGCCTGGCAAAATATTGTGGAGTATTTTGGTAAAGAGATATTGTATGATAATCGGGAGATTAATCGCAGAGAATTAGCCAGGATCGTTTTTGCGGATAAAGAAAAATTAGAAATATTAAATAAAATAACTCATCCGGAAGTTACAGCAATTATAAATATGAAAATTAACCAGATGAGGAATAATGGTAATAAAGAGTTAATCTGTATTATTGAAGCGCCGCTATTATTTGAAGCTCATCTAGAATATATGATGAATAAGATAATTGTGGTATATCTCAGCCGGGAAGAACAATTAAAGAGACTTCTAATCAGGAATAGTCTCACTGAGGAAGATGCTATAAAGAGAATTGAATCCCAGATGCCTATGGAAGAAAAGCTTCAGCAAGCAGACTATGTCATTAATAATTGCTTTTCCCTTGTCCAAACTAAAAAACAGGTACGGCATTTATGGCAAGAATTAAAAAAATCACTTGCAGAAGAGAATTGATTTTAGAATTTAGCCCTATCTTTTTAGGTAGCTGAATTGTTTGCCTAATTTGGCTCCTTTTCTTCATTTTTCAGATAGATACCCTGATTGAGTTATAGCTTGTGGTATAATTTAGAGCATTGGAATTACTAAAAATCCCATTACTCTAAAAAGGTTTTTTAAGACGATATTTAAATTCTATGATAACCGGATGGTCAGAGAAAGTTTTATCTAACGCTGAAGTGTAAAAAAATATAGAAGAGGGATTAGAGGAGAATTAGTCCCTTTGACCATCTTCTGTTTGGAATGGGATTAGATATTTTTTGCTTGCTCGGAATTGGGAGAGTGAGAAAAATATTTATTTATTATTTGGTAGTAAAGCAAATTAAAGAGAAAGGCTTATTCTATGAGCAGAAAATTTCAAATCATATCTGACTATTCTCCCCAGGGGGATCAACCAGAAGCCATTCTGAAAATATGCCAGGGTTTTCAGGAAGGGAAAGACATCCAGACCTTACTCGGTGTTACTGGTTCAGGGAAAACATACACTATGGCTAATATCATTCAGTATTTACAATTACCGACCCTGGTTATTTCTCATAATAAAACACTGGCAGCTCAGCTTTGCAGTGAATTCAGACGGTTTTTCCCTAATAATGCAGTAGGTTATTTTGTCAGTTATTACGATTATTATCAACCAGAAGCATATATTCCCAGGACTGATACCTATATTGAAAAGGACGCCTCCATAAATGAAGAAATTGATCGATTACGCTTATTGGCAACTGCTTCTTTGCTGGAAAGAAATGATGTTATTATAGTGTCCAGTGTTTCCTGTATCTATGGTCTTGGTTCTCCCACTGATTTTTCTCAGCTGGTTGTATTATTAGAAGAGAATCAGCAATTGGAGTTAGAAGAGGTAACAAAAAGATTAATAGACATACAATATGAACGGAATGATATCGAATTTCAAAGAGGTCATTTTCGAGTAAGGGGAGATATTTTAGATATATTCCCAGCCTATCTGGAAAATGCCTTCCGAATTGAATTTTATGGAGACAATATAGAGGCAATTCATGAAATTAACCCCTTAACCGGACATAATATTGAAAGGAAAGAAAAGATTACTATATATCCAGCAAAACATTTTGTTACTCCCCAGAAAAGATTAGAAGAAGCAATTAAAACAATTAAAATAGAATTAGCAGATAGATTGGATTATTTTCAAAAAAAGAAGAAGTTGCTGGAAGCTGAAAGGTTAGAACAAAGAACAAAATATGATCTGGAGATGCTATCTCAATTCGGTTATTGTACTGGTGTTGAAAATTATTCCAGACATTTAAGCGGAAGAAAGCCGGGTGAACCACCAGCTACATTGCTGGATTATTTCCCCAGACCATTTTTTATTCTGATTGATGAATCACATGTGACCATACCTCAGTTAAGAGGAATGTATGCTGGAGATAAATCTAGAAAGGATAGCCTGGTACAATTTGGATTTAGATTACCTTCTGCTTATGATAATCGGCCATTGGTATTTCATGAATTTGAGAAATATCTGGAAAAGGCATTATTTGTATCTGCTACACCGGGAAGGTACGAAATGAATAAAAGCTATCAGATTGTGGAGCAGATAATAAGACCTACCGGACTGGTGGATCCGGAAGTAATAATAAGACCAGCTCAATTTCAGATTGATGATTTAATTGCTGAAATTAAAAAGAGAGTTTATCA
Organism: Atribacterota bacterium; assembly: GCA_028717805.1. Lineage (NCBI taxonomy): Bacteria > Pseudomonadati > Atribacterota > Atribacterota bacterium. Next base: position 43,304 of record JAQUNC010000002.1, on the reverse strand, counting down.
GAAGGAAAGGGTGCTAGTCACAACTCTGACCAAAATGATGGCTGAAAGTACAGCTGAATATCTACAGGAAATCAATATTAAGGTTAGATATCTCCATTCCGAGATTGGTACCATTGAAAGGATTAAAATTTTAAAAGATCTAAGGGAAGGTAAATTTGACGTACTGGTAGGCGTTAATCTATTAAGAGAGGGCTTGGATTTACCCGAAGTGTCATTAGTAGCCATTCTTGATGCAGACAAAGAAGGTTTCTTACGTTCAGAAACCTCCCTGATTCAGACTATGGGTAGAGCTGCCCGGAATATTAATGGCACAGTTATCCTATATTGTGATAAGGTGACTAGTTCTATTCAAAGAGCTATATCAGAAACTAATCGTAGAAGAAAGATACAGTTAGAATTTAACCACAAAAATAATATTATTCCCCAGACTATTCAAAAACCTATTGATGATATGATTTATTTTGAAGATTTGGATCAGGATGAAGAAATTGATAGGGAAGATAAGGTGAGTGAGGGAAAGACAAAATATTTGCCCAAGAGTAGCCTGAGTGCCTTAATAAAATCCTTGCAAGGTGAGATGAATCAAGCAGCAAAAGAGCTTGATTTTGAAAGAGCAGCCTTGTTAAGGGATGAAATTAAAAGACTGAAGCGAGAGAGACTGATTTTTAAATAACTAAATACCCGGGATTGAAGTATACTATATAACGTATTCTGTTTTAAGTGAAGAAAATATATATAGTACAAGTAATGAGTAAGCGAAAACAATAAGAATTAAATATTATTATTTTTTACGAAAAGCTGAAAACCGAAAACGGAAAACTTTAAACTGGTGAAACTAATCACTTATCACTAAATACTAAATACTAATCACACAACATAATTTTTACAGTATATTGGTATACTATATACGGATATACTTATTTATGATGCAATAGGCATGCACATTACAAAAATGGAGTTTACAGAAAAATGGGAAGAAATAAGATTGTTATAAAAGGTGCCCGAGAACATAATTTAAAAAATATTTCTTTAAGCCTACCACGTAATAAGCTTATTGTTATTACCGGATTAAGCGGTTCTGGAAAATCATCGCTGGCTTTTGATACTATCTACGCTGAGAGTCAAAGACGTTATTTAGAATCCCTATCGTCTTATGCTCGGCAGTTTTTAGAGAGGATAGATAAACCAGATGTAGATTATATTGAAGGATTGTCACCATCAATCTCAATTGACCAAAGAAAGGCGAGCAAGAATCCCCGCTCCACGGTAGGAACTGTTACCGAAATTTATGATTATTTGCGTTTACTATATGCCAGAATCGGAATTCCCCATTGTCCTGGTTGTGGAAGAAGAATAACCAAACAGAGCATTGATCAGATCATAGATCAGATAATGAATTTTCCTTATAACACCAGAATAAAAATATTATCACCAATTATAAGATCAAAAAAGGGAGAACATAAGCAGATTATTGATGATATCAGGAAGAAAGGATTTATCAGATTGCGGATTGACGGTAAAATGGTTGATGTAGATGATGATTTTAATCTCGCTCGTTACCAGATGCATACCATTGATGTGGTTGTTGACCGCCTAATAATAAAACCTGAAATTAAAAGTAGATTAAGCAATTCTGTCGAAACAGCATTACATCTAAGTGATGGCTTAGTAATAATTCTGGATGAGCAGGATAGGGAATATATCTTTAGTGAGAAGTTTTCCTGCCCTTATTGCGGAATTAGCTTACCAGAAATTACTCCTCGCATTTTTTCTTTTAATAGTCCTTATGGTGCCTGTCCCAATTGTAGTGGACTGGGTTTTAAAATGGAATTTGATCCTGACCTGGTAGTACCAGATAAAGAAAAATCAATATTAGATGGCGCCTTGGTACCCTGGGGTTTTATTAAGGGAAGGTATTTGTATCATATTTTACTTGGAGTTGCAAAGCATTATGGATTCAAATTATCTACTCCTTTTCATAAATTAACTGAAGAGCAGCAGAAGGTCTTACTTTATGGCTCTGGAAATACTAAAATATCCTTTGAATACCATGATTTAGAGGAAGGCAATTCCTGGATACATCAGAATGAATTTGAAGGAGTTATAAATAATTTAAAGAGAAGATATCGAGAGACTAAATCTGAATATATTCGTTCTGAGATTCAAAAATTTATGACTATGAATAATTGTCTGGTCTGTAAAGGAAAGAGACTTCGACCAGAAAGTTTAATGGTAAAAATTGCAGATTATTCCATTGCCGATCTTGCCGATATGACTGTCAAAGAACTGGTTTATTTTTTTGAAAATCTTAATTTATTAGAGAGAGAAGCAGAGATTTCCAGACAGATTAGAAAAGAGATATTAAATAGATTAAAATTTTTAATGAATGTTGGTCTGGATTATATAACTCTTTCCCGATCTTCCTCAACCCTTGCTGGTGGTGAGAATCAGAGAATCAGATTAGCCACCCAGATTGGTTCTAGTTTAACTGGAGTTCTATATATTCTGGATGAGCCTTCTATTGGATTACATCAGAGGGACAATAGTAAATTATTAAAAACATTGCTACAGTTAAGGGATCAGGGTAACACAGTTATTGTAATTGAACACGATGAGGAAACGATTAGAGCTGCAGATTTCATTGTGGATTTAGGACCTGGTGCGGGAATACATGGTGGTTATGTTGTAGCTGTGGGAAAAGAAGAACATATCATGGCTAACCAATCTTCGATAACCGGTCAATATTTAAGTGATAAATGCCAGATACCAGTTCCGCTAAAGAGGCGCTTGGGCAACGGAAAAAGCATCAAAATAATTGGTGCCAGGCAGCATAACTTAAAAAATATGGATGTCAGCATACCTCTTGGTAAATTTAACTGTATTACCGGAGTTTCCGGTTCGGGGAAAAGTACTTTAATTGAAGAGATATTGTACAAGGCTTTACTGAGAGAATTGTATCACAGTAGGGTTAGACCCGGAGACTACGATCGACTGGAGGGCATTGAAAATATTGATAAGGTAATTATCATAGACCAGTCTCCTATTGGCAAAACATCGCGTTCTAATCCTGCCACTTATACCGGTATTTTTACTCCTATTAGAGAGTTATTTGCTAAAACCAGTGCTGCTAGAATGAGAGGGTATCTACCGGGAAGATTTAGCTTTAATGTCAAGGGGGGAAGGTGTGAGTCTTGTGAAGGTGCTGGAATAGTGAAAATTGAAATGTTCTTCCTTCCCGATGTATATATTCCCTGTGAAGTATGTAAGGGACAAAGGTTTAACAGGGAAACCCTGGAGATAAAATATCGAGATAAGAACATTGCCCAGGTATTGGATATGACTGTGGAGGAGTGTAAGCAATTTTTTGAAAATATTCCTAAAATAAAAAAGGGTCTACAAACCCTCATCGATGTTGGTTTAGGCTATATTAAATTAGGGCAATCAGCTACTACCCTCTCAGGAGGAGAAGCACAAAGGGTAAAATTAGCTAAGGAGTTAAGTAAGAAAAGTACAGGCAGGACATTATATCTGCTGGATGAGCCAACCACAGGCTTGCATTTTGATGATGTCAGAAAATTATTAGATGTTTTAAATAGATTGGTTGATCAAGGCAATACAGTACTGGTTATTGAACATAATATGGAGGTAATTAAATCTGCTGATCATATTATCGATTTAGGACCTGGTGGTGGTGAAGAGGGAGGAAAGATAGTTTTTAGCGGTACACCGGAAGAAATAGCTAATCATCCTGTCTCTTTTACTGGACAATTTTTAAAAAAGGTATTGAATGAAACTTACCATAAGGACAAACTTGTTTTACAGGAGAAAGGGCATGGACATAATTGATAAGATTAGGAATCTGCCTGAACAAAGTGGGGTATATCTATTTAAAAACCGTGCTGGTGAGATTATTTATATTGGAAAGGCTAATTCTCTGAGGAATCGCGTTGGTTCTTATTTCAACAGGGGTAATTCTCACTCAGTAAAGGTAAAACAAATGATTGAGCAGATTGATAATATAGAATATATTATTACCGCTTCAGAAATGGAAGCACTGCTTTTGGAAAGCAGATTGGTCAAAAAAAATAAACCTTATTTTAATATTCAGTTGAAAGATGACAAAAGCTATCCTTTCATCCAAATTACCAGAGCAAGTTCTTTTCCTGCTATCCATTTGATTAGAAAAAGTAGGAAAATTGTTGAAAAGAAAGCACTGTATTATGGTCCTTTTACCGATGTAGAAACTACCCGGAAAGCAGTTCAAAAATTAAGATATATTTTTAAAATCAGAAATTGTAGTAAACAGAAATATGATTCCGGGAAATCCTGCCTTGATTATCAAATTGGTCTGTGTTCCGCACCCTGCGCCAAAAAAATAGAACAGGATGAATACCGAAAAAATGTGAGAGAATGTTGTCTTTTATTGTCTGGAAGACATAAATCATTGTTGAGGAACTTAAGACAGGAGATGAAAATTGCGGCTCAATTAATGTTATATGAGAAGGCAGCCAAAATAAGAGATACTGTCAATATGATTGAAAAGGTCATCAGTCAGGAAAGAATAAGCAAATCTTACCAGAGAAAATTAAATCTCTATCTCAGGGAGAGAACAAATAAGGATTCTTTACGGAAAGTCCTTAGGGATTTACAAGAATATTTACAGCTACCAACATTGCCTTTATCCATAGAGGCCTATGATATTTCTAATATTCAGGGGAAAATTGCAGTTGGCTCTCTGGTATTTTTTCGGGGTGGAATACCTGATAAAAAGAAATATAAACATTTTAAGATTAAATATAAACAGGGAATCAATGATTATGCTATGATGAAAGAGGTTTTAGAAAGACGATTTGACAATTATCATCTGCCAAAAGAGAGCCTGCCTGATTTAATACTTATTGATGGGGGCAAAGGTCAATTGAATATTATATCGAAGGTATTAAAAGAATTGAATTTATCACTAAATCTGGTCTCCCTTGCCAAGAGAGAGGAACAACTGTTTCAACCCGGGGAAAAGGAACCCATTTTACTGCCCAGGAATTCTGAGGTATTCTTTCTGATTCAGAGGATAAGGGATGAAGCACATCGTTTTGCTATAAGTTACCATAAAAAATTACGGAGTAAAATAATTAAAGATTCATTAATTGATTTTATTCCGGGTATTGGAGAAGAAAAGAAAAAACTGCTTTTATCTAAATTCAAAAGTATTGACCATATCAGAAATGCCACTACTGAGGAACTGAAAGAACTTCCCGGGATTGGAGAAAAAACTGCTCAAAAAATAAAGGATATATTGGAGGTTAGGTATGATTTTAAAATACAGGAATAAAATCCCGGTAATAGATGAGACTTCTTTAGTAGCAGAAAATGCCACACTGATTGGGGAGGTATATGTAGGCCAATATAGCAGTATCTGGTTTTCGGCAGTATTGCGGGGTGATCTTGATTTTATTTCTATTGGTAATTTTACTAATGTACAGGATGGGTCAATAATCCATGTAGCAGAAAATTTACCCACTAAAATAGGAAATTATGTTACAATTGGACATGGAGCAATTTTACATGGTTGCACTGTTGAGGATTTTGCTTTAATTGGTTCAGGAGCCAATATCTTAGATGAGGTAATAATTGAAAAGAATTCTATTATTGCTGCCGGGACTGTCGTTACTCCCAAAACTTTAATTCCAACTAATTCTATGGTTATGGGAATTCCAGGAAAAGTGGTCAGAAAGATTACCGAAAAGGAACTTTCTCTTTTAAGAGAACATGCTGAATCTTATGTGCAACTAATGAATAGTTATAAAGGAAAGCAATATTAGAGTTTATGTATCATTTTTATATTTTCATTTTAGAAACTTTAGAGCTACAAGTCATTTAAAAATTTAGTAATATTTTAAAAATGGAATTAACGCTTACCTTTACCAGATGATTGTATTCCGGGATGGAGGTGGGAAATGCCCAGGAAATCAATCGCTGATTTAGCTTACAGTATTCTTGAAGAAAATCATCGTCCTATGCATTATCGCAAAATTACTGAAGAAATAATGAAAATCAAGGAGATTAAAGCAGAAAATCCACATCATGATGTTAATGCTTTGATGGGAGTTGATCAGAGATTTGTAAGATATCAACGTGGAATTTGGGGACTGATAAAGTGGAAGTATCGAGAAGCTAACTTGCCCTATACTTTAACCTCTTACTGTCTACGTAATGGAACAATATTCTTAACCAGCTATTTAAAACCTTATTTTTCCTGGCACCGTGATGATAGTATTATAAATGTTATTTTCATTGACAGTGAAGGAGAAGAAATCAAGGCAGTGGTGGATTATCGTCAAAAAATAATATCTGGATTTAAAGAATGGTATCAAAAAAGAAAATTAGGTATAAATGATACTATTTTAATAGGTTTAATTGATGAGGCCAGGAAGAAGTATTTTGTTATAGTGGAGAAAGAGATTAAATATGATACCGAAAAAGATATGGGAGATACAATATATCAAATCTTGCATAATGAAGGCAAACCCCTTAGCTTTCTTCAAATTTATTCAGAAATAACCAAACAAGAACCTGAGCAAAGAGGTTTGTTTGAAAGGTATATTCAGAATATATTACAAAATGATGTTCGTTTTGTATTAATAAACAAGGAACAGTGGGGATTATTGGAATGGTTAAACGAGGCAGAGCAGCTCTATCTTAGTCTTTATTATACAGATAACCCGGAGGCTTTTTATAGCTCACTGCAAAGATGTTTTGAATTTTTGGGATATGATACGGAATCCGGCAATGAATTCCAGCAAAAATTATTTATTGCCAGAGCAGTACTTGCTTATAAATCCTACTCTTTAATTATTACCGGATTACCTGGAAATTACGATATTAATACCATTCATTCCCTTGACTGGGAAGCTATGAAAAAAATGAAAGAAAAAACAAATGCTGATTCCATAATTTTATTTTCAGAAAAATTCATGTTACAGGAATTAATTGATAGAGCCAGCGAAGAAGGAGTCCAATTGTATGAACTTTCTATCTTAGATTACATTATCAAGGAGCATAAACGAATTCCTTTTTCTTTGCTTGATTTGAGGATTGCCTTCAACCCAATGCATCACTCCAGAAATAACCTAGCCAAATTAAAAGGATTGAGGGAAAACCAATGGAAAAATTGGCAATTAATAAAAATAGTGATTAATATTTTACAAGCTGCCAGGTCCAAAGATAACTTTATGGATATAAGTCTATTGGTAAAAGAACTCGATATTATGCGTAATCTCTTGAATAACGGAAATATTGATCCGATTCAGGTTAAAAATTTAATCACTATATTAAGTCAAGAACCCTTTAAATTGATTGAATTATCAGAATCAGGTAGTATTATACTGGTTTACCCTGATCATCTTATTCAGGAGAAGATGAATGATATTTGGCACTTTATAATAGGTGAGCAGGAAATCCAGTATCATGAAGGTAGGAGAGATAAGAAAAAAGAATGAAGATAAAATGGTTGGGACATTCCTGTTTTCTTATCACCAATAATCGAGGTATCAATATACTTACTGATCCCTTTGATGAGACGCTGGGATATAAGATGACCAAAGAAAAGATTAATATTATTACCATCAGCCATGAACATTATGACCATAATAACACCATGGGAATTAAAGGAAAACCGGTTGTTTTAAAGGGAACTGTTAATAGGGATACCCACAAAATGTTTTTTAAAGGAATTTTTTCTTATCATGATAGTGTCTATGGAAAATATAGAGGGAATAATACTATTTTTGTTATTAAGACAGATGAAATGGTGTTTTGCCATCTGGGTGATTTAGGGCATTTACTGGAAAACACACAACTGGAAGAAATAAACCAGGTGGATATCTTATTTATTCCCATTGGCGGATATTATACTATTAATCATACTCAGGCTGACCTGGTTATTGAACAGGTTAAACCAAAAATAGTACTTCCCATGCATTATAAAACTGATGCTGTTAAGTGGTCTATTGATCCACTATCGTTTTTTTTAGATAAGAAGCAAAATATTAAAATGATTGGTGCAAATTTCTTTGAGGTAGATACTCAGTCACTTCCCGAGAAGACCACTATTTATGTCTTAAATCATTGATTGAATATTATTTAACTATTTAAGTTTTAAAATAATAAAAAATATTTAACTTAACTCTTAAATTTTTTCTTATTTCAGATTATAATATACCTGTTATGCTAAAGCAGAAAATAATTCCAGTTTTCTCAATAAGTTCATCGCAACAATGGGTAATGTTTCTCTCGAGAGCAAATACCAGCAAGTAGCGACTATAAGTTACTGATAAAATTTACATAGAGGTTTTATATGACAAAATATATCTTTATAACCGGGGGAGTCGTTTCCTCAATAGGTAAGGGAATTACAGCAGCTTCCATTGGTCGGATACTGAAGAGCAGGGGATTAAGAGTCTCTATCCAGAAACATGATCCCTACCTTAATGTGGATGCTGGCACTATGAGCCCTTTTCAGCATGGAGAAGCATTTGTTACTGAAGATGGAGCCGAAACTGATTTAGACCTGGGGCATTATGAAAGATTTATTGATGCCAATTTAACCAAAGATAATAGTATCACTACCGGGAAAATATACAATACAGTTATTTCTAAGGAAAGGAGGGGGGATTTTTTAGGTAAGACAGTTCAGATTATTCCTCATATTACTGATGAAATAAAAGCCAGTATAAAACGTCTAAATAAGCCAGGACAACCACCTTTAGATGTTATTATTGTAGAAATTGGGGGAACCATAGGAGATATCGAAGGATTACCCTTCCTGGAAGCGATTAGACAATTTAGAAATGATATCGGAAAAGAAAATGTTCTTTATATACATGTTTCCTTTTTCCCATATTTAAAGGCACCAAAAGAGATTAAATCAAAACCTACTCAACATAGTATTAAAGAATTACGCAGTATAGGAATTCAACCAGACCTGTTGATATGTCGAGCCCAATCAAGATTAACTGAATCTGTAAAGGAAAAAATATCTTTATTCTGTGATATACCAAAAGAGGGCATTATAGAAACTAGAGATGTAGATTCAATTTATGAAGTACCCATTGTTCTCGAAGAACAGGGCTTAGGTAATTTGATAGTCAAAATGTTGCGATTATCAGAACAAAAACCTGATTTGAAAGAATGGCGGGAAATGGTGCACCGTTTATACCATCCCGAGAGAAAAACAACCATAGCGGTTATCGGAAAATATATTCGCTTAAAGGATGCCTATATGAGTATCAATGAAGCCCTCGTTCATGCCGGGATTTATCATAAATACAAGATTGAAATTAAAAGAATTGATTCCGAGTTGTTATTAAAAAATGATATTAAGAAGGTTTTGAAAGGAGTCCAGGGAATATTAATTCCCGGTGGTTTTGGAGTGAGAGGAATAGAGGGAAAAATTCAAGCTATTAAATATGTTCGGGAGAGTGGTATACCGTTTATGGGAATCTGTTTAGGCATGGAATGTGCCTTGATAGAATTTGCTCGAAATGAATTACATCTAACTGGTGCTAATAGTGTAGAATTTGACCCAAATACACCGTATCCAATTTTTGATTTATTGGAAAGATTAAAAAATGTTGCCACTAAGGGTGGCAATATGCGTCTTGGCAGTTATACCTGTAATTTGACAAAAGAGACACTTGCTTATAGAATTTATCAAAAGGATAAGATACAGGAAAGGCATCGCCATCGCTATGAATTTAATAATCAATTTTTGTCAAAATTTGAAAATGCTGGTATAATCTTTAGTGGAGTTAATTTAGAGAATAACCTTATTGAAATTATTGAACTAAAAAATCATCCCTGGTTTATAGGTATGCAATTTCACCCAGAGTTTAAATCCAGACCGAATAGGCCTCACCCTATGTTTAAAAGCTTTCTCGAAGCTGCAATAAGAAAGGATTAGGTGTGAAATACTATAGAAATTGGCTTCAATTATTTGGAGTAAATAATAGATGAATGCTTTAATCCTGGCTGGTAAAAAAGATATTGGAAAATTAGAGAATAATAATAAATTGACCAACAAAGCTTTATTGATGATTAATGAAATTCCCATGATTGAATATGTTGTTAATGCCTTACTGGAGTCAAAACTGGTGGATGATATTGTGGTGGTGGGGCCAGAATATGATTTAGTTCCGTTTATTGAGAAAAAAGTGAAAAAAATTCTTGACTCCACTGATTCCATTATTGAAAATATAAAAATTGGCCTTGATTATTTTAATGATGATGATAATATTTTATTGTTAACTTCAGATATACCACTAATTACCGGAGAGATTATTGATCGTTTTATAAAAAAGTGTGAACAATACAACGCTCTGTTTTATTATCCCATTATTACCAAGGAAACTATTCTGAAGAAATATCCTGAAACTGTTCGTTCCTATGCTTTATTAAATGAAGGGACCTTTTGTGGCGGTAATATGGCGATATTTAGCAGACCTTTGTTTGATAAGAATAAAGAGTTATTAAATGAACTTTATCAGAATCGAAAAGATGTTAAGAAATATGTACGCTTATTAGGCATAAAATTTCTTATAAAGTATCTACTTAAAACATTAACCATCAAGGAAATAGAAGAAAAGGCATCACTAATAGCTGGCTATCCAGTGAAGAGCATCACGATTGATGATCCAGAAGTTATGATTGATTTAGATAAGTTGAGTGACTATGAATTGATATTGCAGACCATAAATCAAAAAAATCCTACTACCTCATCCTAAATTAGCGTTTAGTTTAATAGAAAATTATTATTTACCTGAATCTGAGAAAATAGGTTATTTTAGCTGGAGATTATTTGCTTACAAGATAGATAGAAACTAAGAGAAAATGGGCGCTCAATTGAAGGTTCACCACAACAGGTAATCTAATTCAGAACATTGAATGGATGAAGGTAATCAAGAGGCACATTCTGACTGGAATTTATTATTTTACAGAAAAATAAATATGTATTGTTTTTTAAAAAGGAAGTGATATAATTTTAGTAAAATGTAACTACAGGGTTATTCTTCAAGAATTTTTCCCACTATTTATCTATTAATTAATGAAAGTAGTTTTATTTGTTAATTGTAACTTTATTTGAAAAGATAGTGATAATCACGGAAAAAGAGTTATTTAATTATTAATTTGACTGTAAAAAAACACCTTCCGTAAAAGTGGTAATGATTGGTTAAAAAAACAGTTTAAACTTAAAGAACGGGGTAGGGATGATGTGTTATCTGCTGTTTATATTTGAAAGAGATTCAAAAACCTTAGGGGGTATTATATTTTGGAATTAAATGAATTAAAAGAAATGAAAATAAGTGAACTGTGCAAGATTGCTAATGAGTATGAAATCAATAATTGTACTCGAATGAAAAAGACAGATTTAATTTTTAATATCTTAAAAGCACAAACTGAGAAACAGGGTTATATGTTTTCTGAAGGCATTCTGGATATTATGAAAGAAGGATTTGGATTTTTAAGAACTGGTGGCTACCTACCTGGTCCCAATGACGTCTATATTTCACCATCACAAATAAAGAGATTTAACTTAAGTAATGGAGATCTTGTTTCTGGTCAGGTTCGTTATCCCAAAGAAGGTGAAAGATACTTTGCCTTACTCAAGGTGGAAGCAGTTAATCATGAAGACCCGGAATTGTCCAAAGAACGTATTGATTTCGAGAATCTAACGCCACTTTTTCCCATGGAAAGATTTAAGTTAGAAACCAAACCATACGAATTGTCTGCTAGAGTAATCGATCTTTTTTCACCTATTGGCAAAGGACAGAGAGGTTTAATCGTATCTCCTCCCAAAGCAGGGAAAACAATACTTCTGGAAAAGATTGCCAATGGTATCATTGCTAATCATCCTGAAACTATTCTTATGATATTATTGATTGATGAGAGGCCAGAAGAAGTTACCAATATGAGGCGGTCAGTGGAAAAGGCAGAAGTTATTAGCTCTACCTTTGATCAACCTATTAACAATCATATTAAGGTAGCAGAAATTGTTTTAGAAAGAGCCAAAAGATTAGTAGAACTAAAACATGATGTGGTAATTCTGCTGGATAGTGTAACCAGATTGGCCAGAGCATATAACTTGAATATTCCCACCAGTGGCAAAACCTTATCAGGTGGATTAGATTCAACAGCCCTCTATTTTCCCAAGCGATTTTTTGGAGCTGCTAGAAATTTAGAAGAGGGAGGCAGTCTGACCATTCTAGCCACAGCTTTGGTTGAAACCGGCAGTCGCATGGATGATGTAATTTTTGAAGAGTTTAAAGGTACTGGCAACATGGAGTTACGCTTAGACCGGGAAATTTCTGATAATAGGATATTCCCTGCCATTGATATTAAGCGTTCTGGAACCAGGAAAGAGGAGTTATTATTGGAAGCAGATGAGTTAAGCAAAGTCTGGTTAATGAGAAGGGCTTTATCCAGTCAGAATACCACTGATGCCATTAGCTTACTGTTAAATAGACTAAAGAAGACCAAAAACAATCATGATTTTCTAAATGCTATTAAGGATGAAAATCATTAGACCTGATACCTTCTTGAAAATACTAAGCAATAGTTTAAGCATAAGGATGGAGAAAAAAAGTTAATAGAAAAAAGTACTTATTACCTTTGACGCTTAAAAGTACTTGTGTTATAATTTCATAGTGTTTTTTGGTAGAAAGTTTTTGTTACCTATAATTAATAATCCACTGTTTGAAATGTATTAAAAAAAGAAATGGATAGTTTTAAAGTTGCAAGAGGAACTGCCCCCTTGAGTTTAGGGCTGATATTATTAAGAATGAAGGTGAAATGATAATGAAAAAAGGAATTCATCCTAAATATGGAAAAGCTAAAGTAATCTGTGCCTGTGGAAATAGTTTTGAAACTCAATCTACAAAAGAGTTAATAAGGGTAGAGGTATGTTCTGCCTGCCATCCTTTCTTTACCGGGGAACAGAAGATCTTTGATTCTGCTGGTAGAGTCGAGAAGTTTAATAGGAGATATAATTTGGAACAGGAATTAGGGAAAAGCAAGAAAAACCAGGAAATAAAAGAGGAATAAATAACGATTCATCAGATAATGAATAAGTAGTATTACCATATTATTATAAAGAAAGAAAAAACAGGGCAAAGGCTCTGTTTTTTATTATAAGTTTTTGTTTAGGAAATATAGACAAGGGAGGAATACAGGATGCAGGAAACCTGTTCCGGGGGTAGTATAGAAGTAATTTGTGGAAGCATGTTTAGTGGGAAAAGTGAAGAATTGATAAGAAGAGTACGTCGTGTGCAGATTGCCCGAAAAAAAGTGCAGATATTTAAACCTTTAATAGATAATCGTTATCAGGTACAATATATCTATTCCCATAATGGTAGTAAGGTTGAAGCTACCTGTATTAAAAAAGCATTAGAGATTCTGAATGAAGTTAAACCTGATACTGAAGTCATTGCTATTGATGAAGCACAATTTTTTGACCGAAAAATTGTAGAGGTTTGCCAGTTATTGGCAAATCAGGGCAAGAGAGTGATTGTAGCAGGGCTTGACCAGAACTTTCGAGGCGAACCATTCGGTTCTATGCCTGAGTTGCTGGCTATTGCTGAATATGTTGATAAACTTCATGCTATTTGTATGGTGTGTGGGAAAACAGCTACCAGAACTCAAAGATTGGTCAATGGTAAACCGGCTGATTATAACGACCCAACCATTCTTATTGGTGCTAAGGAAAGTTATGAAGCACGATGTAGAGTGCATCATGAAGTTATCAATAAACCAGCCCAGAAAAGTTAATATTGGTAGGGAATAAAAGTACTATGAAGGTTCAAATATTAAACTATACCAGGTTTCCAGAAGAGACGGTTGCCCAAGCAGCTCGGCTTTGTTATTCGAATAAAACTATTGATCAGTTAAAAGAAGAAACTGCAGAGGAAAAAAACGATATAATAATAAAAAAGATTATGAAGTTAGGGCATTATTCTGTCCTGGAACATGTCTCTTTTACCTTTGGAATTGAGGATATATCAAGGATTACTTCACATCAACTGGTCAGGCATCGGATAGCTTCTTTTTCCCAGAAGAGCCAAAGATATGTCAAGTTGGGGAAAAAACAAAACCATATCACCCCTAAAAGCATCCGGAATAACAATAGTGACTTGTTATTGAAATTTCAGGAACTTTCCCAGAGTTGTTTTTCTTTTTATCGGGAAATGTTAGCACAGGGAATTCCAGCTGAAGATGCTCGATATATTTTACCCCAGTCGGTTACTACCAGTATTATTTTTACTGCTAATGCTCGTGAATTAATACATTTTTTTAGATTGAGATGCTGTAATAGGGCACAATGGGAAATAAGAGAGCTGGCAATTTCTATGTTGAAGCTGGTAAAAGAAATTGCTCCTCATATTTTTCAAGATTCCGGACCATCTTGCCTGATAGGTCCATGTCCTGAAGGAGAAATGACCTGTGGTAAGCCCTGGAGCAGAGAACAATCAGGCAATAACTAAGAAAGATATTATAATAATTTCTAATTTTAATATGAGTAGGTGTAAAATCTTTATTGAATTTGGAAAGTAGTGAGAATATATGTTTAAGGTATTAGATGACATTGAAAAGGAATATCAGTCTTTAAATCAACAATTATCCCAACCGGAAATAATTGCTAATCAGGAACAATTTCAAAAATTGGCTAAAAGACATAGTGAAATTGCCAGGATTGCCCAGCTTTATATTGAATACAAAAAAATTGAGCAGGAAATCCTGGAAAATGAGCAGTTTAGAACAAATGAGCAAGATCCTGAATTAAAAGAAATGATTAATGAAGAATTAGAATTGCTCAATCAAAAGAAGGATAAGATAAAAGATTCTATACAGGAATTATTAAATCCGGAAGATCCCAGAAATAAGAAAAATATCATTGTGGAGATCAGGGCTGGTGCTGGGGGAGAGGAAGCAGCACTTTTTGTAAGTGATTTGTTTCGGATGTATTCCCGTTTTGCAGAAAGAAACCACTGGAAGGTAGAAGTGATGAATTCTAATCCCACTGAAATTGGCGGTTTTAAGGAAATTATCTTTGGTATTTCTGGTAAAAATGTCTTTGGTTCCTTAAAACAAGAAAGTGGGGTACATAGAGTACAGAGAATCCCTGTTACTGAATCGGGAGGCCGAATTCATACCTCTACGATTACTGTAGCTATCTTACCGGAGGCTGAAGAAATTGAAATGGAAATTAATTATAATGAGTTGAAGATTGATCGTTTTCGTTCAACCGGTCCCGGAGGACAGAGCGTTAATACTACCGATTCTGCAGTAAGAATTACCCATCTTCCCACCGGGATTGTGGTTACCTGTCAGGATGAAAAATCTCAGCATAAAAATAAAGCCAAAGCACTGAAGATATTGAGAGCACGCTTATTGGATCGTATACAGGGGGAACATAACAAGGAAATCGAACAGCAGAGGAGAAAACAGGTGGGCACTGGAGATCGGAGTGAACGCATTAGAACTTATAATTTTCCGCAAAATCGTGTTACCGATCATCGTATTAATGTAAATTTCTATAATTTAGAGGATATATTGGACGGTAACTTATTTGAAATTATTGAACACTTTTAGTATCGGAATTTTTTAAAATTCCGATACTAAAAGTGTTCTTTTTGAGTAAAGAAATATATTTTAAAATTAGATTTAAAGATAAAGTAATCAAGGGAGATACTCCCTGAAATCCCTCAAAGAGTATAAATTTTTAAAGAAAATTCAATCTTATTTTACAAACAATATAAAAAATATTAAATATTGAATAAATATCAGAATAACAGCATATTACACTATACGGTATAATCTATACTGTATATTAATATGGGGATTCCCAAGGTGGAAGAGTTCCATTTGAAAACTTGAGGAAAGAACTTAAATGACGGCTATTTTTTTAAACAATTCCCTAGAGCAAAAAAATGAACAATATATCGGAGATCTTCTCAGCAAAGGTAAACTATTATTAGAAAGAAGTGGCAATAATACAGCTGAGCAGGAATCTGTTTTATTGCTGAGTTATTTATTAGACAGGGAAAAGAGTTATTTATTTCTGAATAGACATTTACCAGTTTCTCGAATAAAAATAAAACGATATTACCGGTGGATTAGAGAAAGAAGAATGGGGATTCCTATTCAATATATTACTGGTTTTCAGAATTTTATGGGATTAGAATTGGCTGTATCAGAAGGAGTATTTATTCCAAGAGCAGAAACAGAGATACTGGTGGAGAAAGTTATACAATTGATTGAGATGATACCTGAGAAAAAACAATTCTGTTTAATGGATATAGGTGTTGGTTGCGGAGCAATACCTATTGCTATTTGCTATTATTTGCAAAAAAAGAATAAATATATGAATTTCCATGCTGTTGACATTTCTATAGAAGCTATTAAATTAGCTTCAATGAATGCTAAAAAATTTCATTGTCAGAAAAATATTTACCTCTATCAGGGAAATCTCTTTCAACCTTGCCAGAAAAATAATTATTTGAATACTTTTGATGGGATTATCTCCAATCCTCCTTACCTGAGCCAAACAGAGTGGAATAGCTTGCCTGATGAAATTCGTCTTTTTGAACCACCGGGAGCGTTCCTGGGAGGAGAAAAAGGTCTTAATTTCTATGAAAAGATAATATTTGATGCCCCTGCATTCTTAAAACCCGGTGGATTTTTGGCTTTAGAAATTGGTCATCAACAAAAATATGATGTTTACCGGATGATAAAAAATAATACCAATTTTCAAAAAGAAATCATCGCCTTCAGTGATTATTATCAGCATGATAGAGGTATTATAGCATTTAAAAACAGCTAAGAGCTAAAATAATGAGGAAAAAGTTGGAAAAGAAAAATATTCTATTTGTTTGCACTGGTAATACCTGTCGCAGTGTAATAGCTCAAGTTCTGTTTCAAAAGTTAAAAGAAGATCTATATCCCGAACTGGGCTACCAAGCAGAATCAGCGGGTATTGCAGCTAATAATGGAGTTTCCCCAAGCAAAGAAGCTGTTTTCAGTTTAGCTAAACAAGGTATAGACATTACCACTCATCAAGCCAAAATTGTTGACAGTAAGCTCATCAAAAAATCTTCTCTTATTCTGGCTATGACCCACCAGCAACTAAATTATCTGCAAGAGCATTTTCCCTGGGCAAAAAATAGGATGCATCTGTTTAGACTTTTTTGTCATCAAAAAAAGTGTATGAAGAATGATGAGATAGAAGATCCCTATGGTAGAGGAATAGTCCTTTATGACGAAATCTATAAACGATTAAAACAGGATATCATGTTATTATTTTCTTATTTAAGAAAGGAGTTCAAAGATGAATAAGATTAATAAAATTGCTATAGCCAGTGATCATGGTGGATATGAACTAAAGAACGAGATTATCAATTATTTAAAAGAGAAGCTCTGTATCTATAAAGACTTCGGATGCTATGATTCAAAGCCTGTAAACTATCCTGATTATGCTTTGAAAGTTGGTAAAGCCATTGTAAATAATGAGTATCAATTTGGTATTCTTATCTGTGGTACTGGCATCGGAATGTCAATTGCTGCAAATAAAATCAAAGGAATCAGGGCTTCTTTATGCCACGATACCTTTTCTGCCCGAATGGCAAAAGAACATAATAATGCTAATATTTTAACAATGGGGGGAAGGGTGATGGGGAAGGGTTTGGCAAGAGAAATAGTTAAAGTTTGGTTGATGACTGAATTTAGCCAAGAAAGTCGTCATATTGTTAGATTACAAAAAGTCGAAGATATTTATGAGCAGATATAAAATATTATCGTAACAATAATCGGGAAAATAGAAAGTTAGAAAAGCAACATAAATCAAATAAGGAGGAGCTATTTTGAAAGAAGTAATAATCTTGGATCATCCCTTAATTCAGCATAAATTGACCATGATCAGAAATAAGAAAACAGATGTAAAGGATTTTCGGGAAATTGTGGAAGAATTGTCTAATTTGATGGCTTATGAAGTAACTAGAGATATCACCTTGAAGGATATCAAAATTGAAACCCCCATTGCTAAAACTACCGGCAAAATCATTGCTGGTAAAAAAATGGCAATTGTAGCTATATTGCGGGCTGGACTGGGAATGGTTGGCGGAATTCTACGCTTAATACCTTCCGCAAAAGTAGGTCATGTTGGTATATATCGTGATCCGAAAACACTTAAACCGATTAGTTATTATGCTAAATTACCGGAAGATATTGATAAAAGGGATGTTATTGTCGTTGATCCAATGTTGGCTACCGGGGGGACCGCAGTAGCAACGATTGAATATATTAGAAGGTTTACCAAATCTACTATAAAGTTTATGTGCTTGGTTGCTGCTCCTGAGGGTATCAAAATGATTAGAAAAAACTATAAAGATGTTTTAATTTATACTGCTACCGTTGATGAAGGATTAAATGAACATGCCTATATAGTGCCTGGTTTAGGAGATGCCGGAGATCGCCTATTTGGCACGAAATAATTCATTTGCTATTTGTATCGTATATATCGTATATATAAAATAATGTGATGAGTGATGAATAATTAAGATATAGAAAGAAATAAAATATTGCTATTTTTAACTAAAAGCTAAAAACCGAAAATGGAAAATTTTGAATAAAGACACTAATCACTGGTAATTCATTGCGAATTACCGTATTAAAGATGCAATTAGATACTACGCATTACGAAAATAAATATACTGTATAACGGGTATGCTTATTTAGAGTGCCTAACATTTTTGGAGAGGTATCATGTCCAGACCATCGTGGGATGAATATTTTATGCAAATTGCCATACTGGTGTCAAGCAGGTCCACCTGTTTAAGAAGGAAGGTAGGGGCAATCATTGTAAAGGATAAACGTATCCTAACCACCGGCTATAACGGTGTGCCAAGAGCTTTAGCCCATTGTGGGGAAGTGGGTTGTTTACGTGTGAAAATGGGAATTCCTTCAGGAAAAAACCAAGAATTATGCAGGGGATTACATGCTGAACAGAATGCTATTATTCAAGCCGCATTACATGGTATCAGTATCCAGAATAGCATTCTTTATTGTACTGAACAACCATGTATTACCTGTAGTAAAATGATTATTAATGCTGGTATTATTAAGGTTATTTACCTGAATAGTTATCCAGATGAATTAGCTAGAAAATTATTAGGAGAAGCCGGGGTAGAGGAAATTCGTTATGCAGAGAAATGCAGATAAAAAAATTAAGATTGCCTTTATTTTTGGAACCAGGCCAGAATCAATTAAAATGTATCCTGTTATTCAAGAAGTAAAGAAGTATTCCCACTGGATAGAGCCAGTCATAATTTTAACTGCTCAACATAGGGAAATGCTTGATCAAATGATAAATCTTTTTCAAATTCAGTCAAAGATAGACCTTGGTATAATGGAACATGGGCAATCACTATCCCAAATAAATTCTTTATCTTTGCTTAAATTAGAGGGGGTCTTTAAAAAAACTCAACCTGATTTAGTACTGGTGCAGGGAGATACAACCACTACTTTTTCAGGTGCCCTGGCAGCTTTTTATCAAAAGATAAAGGTAGGACACATTGAAGCTGGATTGAGAACTTTCAAAAAGTACTATCCTTTTCCAGAGGAGATAAATAGACGTTTAACTACAGTTCTGGCAGACTATCATTTTACCCCAACTCCCCTAACAGCCAAAATATTGGAAAAGGAAGGTATTGCGAGAGAAAACATTTTTATTACTGGCAATACGGTTATTGATGCCTTGCTTCTTATGCAAGAAGATAAGTTTCAATTTATGGATAGCAGAATCAATAAGTTAATAGACCAGAAGAAGCAGATAATATTGATAACAATTCACAGGCGAGAGAATTGGGGAGAACCTCTGGCAAAGGTATGCCAGGCTTTAATCGAGATACAACGAAAACACAAAAATACTGTTATTCTTTTCCCTATTCATAAAAATCCAATTATCAGGAAAGTTGTTACTAAATATCTTCAAGATAAAGAGAACATTATTTTACTGGAGCCATTGGATTATAGAGAAATGGCCAATTTAATGGCTTTATCAACTATAATTTTAACTGATTCAGGAGGAATTCAAGAAGAAGCTCCGGCATTAGGTAAGCCGGTATTAATCTTAAGAACGGAAACAGAGAGGCCTGAAGTGCTAAAAATAGGTGCAGCTAAATTAGTTGGAACTAATATTGTAACTATCTGTAGAGAAGTGGATGGATTATTAAGCAACTCGGATTATTATCACAAAATGGTAGTAAAAAAATCTCCTTATGGAGATGGTTTGGCTGCGAAAAGGATTATTCAATATCTCCTTTATCAATATCATTTCCTGAAACATCTCCCCAAAGAATTTCCCCCCAATGCAAATTTATTAGATATTAGAAACTACTAACTATTTTCTACTATAGTTAATAAATAGCAGGTCTATAGTGTAACCTATGTCCTAAATCAAAAGTGTTACCTATGTATTGGTTAAACCTTAAACCCCGGGAATTATATCTATGTAACGTCCTACGTCAGACTGTGTGAAAACTCATCTTTTACCTGCCTAACAGCACATAACATGGTATAATAAAAGCATTAACAATAATACAAAAGAAAGCTAAAGGTAAATACCATGTCCTATATCTCAGGTGAAGACCGTAACCAAAGTATCCTCTTTCCACAAAGTCTGGAAGAATACATTGCTTCTGATAATCCGGTACGCATTATTAATGAATATGTAACCCAGCTAGACTTAAAGGCACTAAAGTTTACCCATGCCAGCCCTAAGGAGAAAGGCAGAGCTCCTTATCATCCCGGGGATATGTTAAGAATCTACTTATACGGTTATCTCAATCATATCCGCTCCTCCAGACGCCAGACGTAATGTAGAACTCATGTGGTTATTAAGAAAACTCACTCCTGACTTTAAGACTATAGCTGATTTTCGCAAAGATAACAAGAAAGCCTTAGTTCAAGCCTTCCGGGATTTCACCCGCCTGTGCAACAACTGGCAGCTCTTCGGCAAAGAACTTATTGCCATTGACGGCTCCAAGTTCCGCGCCTCAACAGCAAGCGTAACAACTACTCTAAAAAGAAACTAACCCGTAATATCAACTACATTAATGAGAAGATGGCCGGTTATCTTACAGAGTTGGATGAAGCCGATCAGGCAGAATCTGTTGACCGCAAACCTAATGCTACTGAGGTGCAAAAGAGGATAAATCAGCTCAAAGAGAGAAAAGCCAAATACCAGGGTTATCAGGATAATCTGGAGAAGAACAACACAAATGAACTTTCCAGCACCGATCCGGATGCCCGGCTGATGAATAACAACCACAGGGTTGAAGTTAGCTATAATGTGCAAACTTCCGTAGATGCCAAATGTAATCTTATTGCTGATTTTAAGGTAACCGATAAACCTAATGACCAAAGGCAGTTAGCACCCATGGCCTTACGGAGTAAAAAGATATTAGGCAAGAATAACTTTACCGTATTGGCTGATAAGGGCTATTACCATATTCATGATTTAGTTTATTGTCATAAGAAGAAGATCACTAACTATGTTCCCAAGAAGGTCTATACCAATTCTACCGGAGATAAGCAATTTTTCCTGGATCAGTTTTGCTATGATCCCCTGGATAATTGTTATTACTGCCCTGCCGGTAAGAGGTTATCCTATTACAGGAGCAAAAGAGAATATGGCCAACTGATCGGTTAGGAATACCGTAATCGAAAAGCCTGCCAGAACTGCCCGGTCAAAACTCGCTGTATTAAAAATGCCAAGGAAGAACTATTTTCCGGCATATAGACCAGGACATCTTAGATGATATTGATAGAAAAACCCGGGAGAATCTAAAAACTTACAAGCTCAGGCAGATGATTGTGGAACATCCTTCGGTACCATCAAAAGGGCCTGGGATGCCTCCTATTTCCTGACCAGGCGAAAGGCTTCGGTTAGCGCCGAGATGGCCTTAACACTATTGGCTTATAATCTAAAGCGGGTAGTCAATATCCTGGGAACAGAGGAAATCTTAAGAAGATTAAGAGAAAATAGCCAGGCAGTACTGATATAGGAAGCCGGTATTTCCTTTTTTCTTTTCTATTATTTTATCAAAGAACGATAAAGGCTAAATAAGTTACAAAATCTGTTTTTTAATAAAAATTTATTAGTATTTTTTACACGGTCTGTCGCCTTACAATGTTATACGGTATACTTTATACTGGTGTACTATATACTAATACATAGGATATTCCAGGGGAAGAATTCCTCTGGAATATCCTATTGTGTTATAATAAAAATCTGATATTTTTATACCATCTTTTGAGAAGGTGTTATATTATTAGTTAAATAAATTTGATTATCATAAAAATTAAGATATACAAGATGACTATTTTTTTATCTGGAGTGTACAATGAGTGCCGATATTGCTCCGGCAGATTCAGCAAAAAGAAAGATAAGAGGTAAGATAAAAAAATAATAACAAACTGGAATATAGCAACAACATTACAAGATGATAATGAGAGAAGCGGATAGATTATGTTACCATTGTGGGATGAAATACCAACCAGAAAAGTGCCAATAATCACCATAGTTCTTGTATTAATTAATTGTTTGGTCTATTATTATCAATTTTTTATAGTAATTGATCAAAATATATTTATTTATGCCTATGGATTAATTCCTTTTGAGATTACTAAAGGAGTAGATTTATTTCCGCCTGGTCCTTCTCCTATTTATTTTACTGTTCTTTCTTCTATGTTTATGCATGGTAGTTTTGTCCATCTATTTGGCAATATGCTTTATCTATGGATTTTTGGGAACAACGTGGAAGATTATCTGGGAAAATTTCGCTATATCATTTTTTATGTACTATCGGGAGTTTTTGCTGCTTTGGGGCAAGTAATAGTCAGTTCAAATTCCCAGATACCCATGATTGGAGCTAGTGGAGCAGTGGCTGGTGTTTTGGGTGCTTATTTTATCCTTTTTCCGAGAGCAAGAATTACTACTCTTATCTTTTTTGGATTCTTTATTAGATTAATAAAATTGCCAGCATTATTTGTATTAGGACTCTGGATTATCTTTCAATTGTTCTATGGCTTGTCAGACTTATCATCATCGGGAGGAGTAACAGGTGTTGCCTGGTTTGCTCATATTGGAGGATTTATCGGGGGAATAATTTTAATTAAATTATTTAATACCAGAAAAAGGCATTATTATCAATAACCATATAATAATTAAAGAAATCACACTTGGGGACAGGAAAACATTTAGGTTGGAAGTTGCCTTTTTGCTTATTTTGGTCAATTAAGATATAATTTTTAATGACTTGATAGGAAAAATTTTTTATTATCAGGAAAAAGAAGATGATTACTACGGTAACTCTTAATCCATCTCTTGATATGATACTGAAGTTAGATAGGCTCAAGCTGAACCAGTATAATTTAGTAAAAAGAGTAACCAGAATTCCAGGTGGAAAGGGTATTAATATTTCTAAGGCAGTTAGGGTTTATGGGCTTGAAACCATGGCTTTAGGTTTTTTAGGTGGCCATAATAGTCATTATATTACAGAACAACTCAGGCAATATTCTATTACTACCAACTTCTGGCATATTGAAGAAGAAACCAGGGAAAATGTGATTATCATTGAAGAAAATAATAATACCCATACCTTGTTAAGTGAACCGGGGCCTGAGATATCTGAGCATGATCTTAATCATTTTAAGTCAATATTTTTCAGAGTGATGGCTCAGAGTAAGGTTGTTGCTCTTTCTGGTAGTCTTCCCAGTAAGGTACCGGATGACGTATATTTTCAATTGATTGAATTAGCACACCAGAGAAATGTTCTTACTATTCTTGATGCCACGGGGACTGCCTTTGATAAGGGTTTACAGGCAAAGCCATTTTTAGCAAGACCAGATTTACGGGCTACAGGATACAGATTTTTCAATAAAAAAATAGACAGCCAAGAATCAGCATTGGAGATTGCTCAAGAAATTATTAAGCATGATGTAAAAATTGCTATTGTTTCTCTTGGGGATAATAAAGATGTTATTGTTACTGAGGAAGGGTCGTGGTTAGCAGAAAGTACTGCTGATAGCTTTGTCAATATTGTTGGAAGAGATGAGTCAGTAATTGCTGGCTTTGCTATTAAAATTACTTCAGAAGAGAAAGAGCAAATGGCCGATATCATTCAGTTTGCTATGGCTTGCGGCTTAGCTAGTTCTCTTACTGATAGTGAGGTATTTCACAGTAGAGATGATATCACCGCCTGTCTGCCCTCCATTAAAGTAACTGAACTAAAATGATTAACAAACAGGAGCACTAATTGAAAATAAAAGATTTTATGCATAGAAATACAGCCAGTGTATTATCTAATTGTAGTTTAGAAGAAGTAATTAAAATTATGGCTTTACAACGTATAAATGGTATTCCGATTGTAGATGAAAATCAAAAGGTTATTGGCTTTATTTCTCAGCATGATATCATAAAGGCACTATTGCCCAATTATTTAACGGTTATCAGTAGTAATATTTTTTTAACTGAATTTATACAACTTTCCAAGAAACTAAAAGAATATGCCCATTTCCAGGTAAAGGAATTTATGAACAAAGAAGTTATTACTATAAATGAGGATGATAATGAAGTTATGGCCGCTGATTTGTTAATAAGATACAAAATCCACCATTTGCCAGTTTTACGTAATGGTTATCTGGCAGGAATTGTCACCATGAGGGATTTATTAAAGGCGATGATTGAACAAGAAGAAGAGCAAGAAAGCAATCAGGAGCAAGAAACATGAAAAAGAGTTTTTTTATTACCTTAGAAGGATTTGAAGGCTCTGGAAAAACTACCGTTGCTAAAAGATTATATCATATTTTCCTGAAAAATGGATTTGATACATTATTAACAAAAGAACCTGGCGGAACTTTAGTTGGTGATAAAATTCGTAAAATATTATTGGAAAGAGAAAGTGAGGGATTAGGTTATAAGGCAGAACTATTATTATTTGCTGCTTCGAGGGCAGAAAATGTCAGAATTAATATTAAACCTGCTTTAGAGAAGAATTTGATGGTAATATGTGATAGATATTTTGATTCTACGACTGCTTATCAGGGTTTTGGTCGAGGTATTGACATGAGTGTAATTAGCTATCTCAATAGTTTTGCCATAGAAGATATAATCCCAGATTTAACTATTTTTTTAGATGTTGATACTGCAATTGGATTAAAACGTGCAACCATGCCCAGTAATAATTCAGAACTACGCTTTGAAGATGAATTTCTTAAGAAAAAAGAAGTAAACGGGAAATTATTTTTAGAAAGAGTAAGAGATGGTTATTATCAAATTGCCCGACAGAATCCTGAGAGGATAAAGATAATTGATGCTAATCGTGATATCTCTATGGTGATTAAAGACATTATTGAAATAATTAACCCTAAACTAGCACAAAAGTTTAAGGAAGAATTTAGTTTAGAGTTATAGGAATTAAATAGATAGTAGGTATTTGGTTAATATTTTGAAAATGATTGATTTTGAACAGATAGTGGGACAGAAAAAGTCCATACAATTATTAAAAGCTTTAATAAAGTTTGACCGAATAGGGCATGCCTATCTTTTTGCCGGCAAAGAGGGTATTGGGAAAAAGATAACTGCCATAGCCTTTGCTAAGGCTATAAATTGTACTGGTTTATCTGAAAATTATAATCCCTGCAATCACTGTTCTTCCTGTTTGAAGATTGAAAAGGGTATTCATCCTGATTTTCAAATCATTTCCCCACTTAATTCAGTAATCACTATAGATCAGATTAGAGAAATCAAAAGCATTATCTATTGGCGACCCTTAGCAAGTAGAAAAAAAATATTTTTAATCAATGATGCTCATAAAATGACTATTGAGGCTTCCAATTCCTTATTAAAAATATTAGAAGAACCACCTGAATTTGCAGTTCTAATCTTAATTACTGCAGAACCCGAGATTATTTTACCGACTATTATTTCAAGATGTCACAGAATATCTTTTCAGCCGTTAAGAGTGGAAGAGCAAAAAGAAGTATTAACCAGGATGAACTTGCTATTAGATAATAGACAACTGGAAGATATTCTCTTGCTTTCTCCTGGTAGTCCCGGCAAAACAATAGAATTAGCCAGTGACCAGTCGAAGATGAAGAAAAAAAACAGGTATATTGATTGGTTAATAAAAACTAAACCAGAACAAATGGTAAGTAGTATCTTTTCCTCTCGTGATAATGAATTTACTGATATTATAGAATCTTTTTTAGATTTTGTGGAGATAATGATTTTATGGTTTCGTGATATACTATTTTTTAAGTTAGGATTGGCACAGAAAATGTTATGTTTTCCAAGCAGGATAGATATAATAAAAGAATTCGCCCAATACTATTCTCAAGAGAAGATAATCCTTATCTTAGATGATTTAACTGAAATACCGGAAAGAATAGAAAAACATATTAATCCTAAAATATTATTAGAAAATTTTATTATACGATTAGGTGATTAACAATGCCCAGAGTTATTGGAATACAATTTAGTAATTCAAACTTTATCTATTATTTTAAATATGGAAAGTATATCTTGGAGATAGGAGATTTTTGTGTTGTGAAAACATCATTGGGATTGGATATCGGAAAGGTTGTAACTCCAATTTTATATATAAAACCGGAAGAATTGGTGGAACCTCTCAAAAAAATTGTTCGCAAGGCAACAAAAAATGATTTTGAAAAATGGAAGGATATACAGTTAGATGAACAAGAAGCCCAACGCATAGGTGATGAAAAGATAAAAAAATATAAATTAGATATGCATCTTATTAATTGTAAGTACTTATTTGACAAAAGTCGTCTAATATTTTATTTTTATGCTGATAATCGAATAGATTTCCGTGAATTAGTCAAAGACCTGGCTGGGCAATTCAAAACAAAAATAGAGCTAAAACAGGTTGGTGTTAGAGATAAGGCAAAAATGGTAGGTGGACTGGGTATTTGCGGCAGACCATTGTGTTGTTCCAGCTTTTTAACTGAGTTTAAGCCGGTACCGATTAATGTGGCAAAGATGCAGAGTGTAGCCTTAAATCTTTCTAAGATATCTGGTACCTGTGGTCGGTTAAAGTGTTGTCTTAATTTTGAAGCCCAATTTTATCTGGAAGAATTAAAAAAATATCCCAAATTGGGTAGCCAGGTAAAAACGAAAGAAGGAAAAGAAGGAAAAGTAATAGAGGTTAATGTTTTAAGCAGATATATGATAATTGAAACTATAGAAAAAGAAGATAATGAAAATATCAAAAATAGGATTAAAGTACCTATTGAGGAATGGCAAAAGAATTATAACCAGATAAGTAGAGAAGTGCATCATGCAGAAAATGAATCTGCAGCCGGGGGAAATAATTGAATCATTGGGCAAATATCAGTTGAAAGTTATTCAGAATAAGTATAGCTATTGTTTTTCAATCGATTCCGTCTTATTAGCACAGTTTATAAAAATTAAGAATTGGGAAAAGATCATAGACCTGGGTACCGGTTGCGGAATAATTCCCCTGTTAATCTACCATCCCCAAAAAAATAATATTATTTATGGGGTAGAAATCCAGGAGAAATTAGTGTCTCTGGCTAGGAAAAACGTATCTCTCAATAATCTAGATAAACAGGTTTTTATTCTTCAGGAAGACATAAGCAATCTTAAAGAAAAGTTTTCTGGTGAATATTTTGATGTTATTACTGCCAATCCTCCCTATATCCCGGCTGGTAGAGGGAAAAGCAGTTCTAATAGTGAACAGTTAATAGCCCGGCATGAAATCAATATAAATTTAGAGAGCATGCTGAGGATAGCCAATTACCTTTTAAAAAAAGGAGGCAGGCTATACCTGA
This sequence comes from Atribacterota bacterium, assembly GCA_028717805.1. NCBI lineage: Bacteria > Pseudomonadati > Atribacterota > Atribacterota bacterium. Next base: position 15,386 of record JAQUNC010000002.1, on the reverse strand, counting down.
TACATAGAGCAGATATTTTTATACCTGTAATAATGACTCTAAAGAAATATTATTTTGAACCGAAGATATTACAATTTGTCTATACCAAGAAAGATTATCAAGCTAAAAGATTTCTCCTGGAGGCAAGGAAAGAGGGAGGGACTGAGCTAAGAGTATTGACTCCCTTGTTTTTACCTTAATAAAAAATAAAACGAATATTTATGAAAAGTAACAGGTTCTAAATAAACTAAAAATGTTGTTACTTAAAAATAGCCATTGATAGTTTTTAGTTAATAGTTTTTTGCTTATAGTAAATAAATTTTATATAAAGTGTAAACACTACTCAAAATTAGTACAACTAATAATAAATATTAAATGATTTATCATTAACCAGAAAAACCTTTTTTAAAAGTATTAATAATTAAAGAAAATGTTTTAAGAATTATTTCCTTGAGTTTATTTATAACTAAAACCTATAAACATTAAACTAAAAATCCGGTAATAAGGTATTTTATATGAAAAAACAACAATCTGGTAAATTGTATATTTGCGGAACACCTATTGGTAACCTGGAGGATATTACCCTGCGTTGCCTGACAATTTTAAAAATAGTAGATTTAATTGCTGCAGAGGATACCCGCCATACTAAAATATTGTTAAATCATTACCAGATTAAGAAAGCAGTAATCAGTTATCATAAATACAGCAAAGAAAAGAGATTAGAATACATTTTACAACTGTTAAGAACAGGGAAAAATATTGCTTTGTTGTCAGATGCTGGCATGCCAGGTGTCTGTGATCCAGGATATGAATTAATAAATAAGGCTATTGAAAATAATATGGTCATTGTTCCTATTCCTGGTGTTTCAGCTTTAATTACAGCATTGGTAATTTCAGGATTTGCCATGCAAAGCTTTGTTTTTGAAGGATTTATTCCCAGAAAAAAAGGGGAGAAAGAAAGGTTTTTTTCAAATCTGAAAGATGAGAAAAGGACTATCATATTTTATGAAACTCCCCATAGGATTAAGGATTCCCTGGTAGCTCTCAAGCAGATAATGGGAGATAGAAGAATTGTTATAGCTCGGGAACTGACCAAAAAGTTTGAAGAAATAATCAGAGGAGATCTTTCCGGAGTAATAGATACCCTGAGCTCTAAGGAAATTAAGGGAGAAATGACTCTGGTTCTAGAAGGAAAATCAGCTATAAAAACAGAGTCAACCTTCTGTGATAAGGATTCCAGAAAAGAAGATAAGCTGGAAAAAGAAATTATGTATTACCTGCAAAAAGGTTATTATAACAAAGATATTGTATCTTTAATTGCTGAAGAGTATCATATATCTAAAAAATGGATTTATGAAAAGATCTTAGAATTGAAAAAGAATGCAAACAGACCTGATTAAAAATTATTTGTTTTAATCTTAAAGACATCTTAGGGAAAAGAAATAATGGTAAAAAAGTTTTTCTAAAAGGATTTATGGCACAAGACAGGTATATATTAAAGCTTTTTAAAATAAAACACTAAGCGGCTACGAAATTTCCTTTTAGAGCAAATATTAATTTGAGAAAGGATATCAATAAAACTATGGAAAAGAAAAAAGCTTTTTATATTACAACTCCTATTTATTATGTCAACGATGTCCCACATATAGGGCATGCATATACTACAATTGCAGCAGATACTATGGCAAGATTTAAAAGGCTTAGAGGTTTTGATGTTCTTTTTGCCACTGGTACTGATGAGCATGGCCAGAAAATTGCCAAATCAGCAGAACAACTGGGCATAAAACCTAAAGAACTTGCTGATAAGGTGGTGATAAAATTTAAGAATCTTTGGCCTATTTTAAATATCAAACTGGATGATTTTATACGTACTACTGAAAAGCGTCATGAGTTGGTGGTACAAAAAATATTCAATCGTTTATATGAAAAAGATGATATCTATAAAGGTGAATATGAAGGGTGGTATTGTGTACCATGCGAAACCTTCTGGCCAGAAAGTCAGGTAGAAGGTAATCTATGCCCTGATTGCGGTAGACCAATTGAAAAATTCAAAGAAGAAAGCTATTTTTTTAGAATGAGCAACTATCAGGATAGATTATTACAGCATATTGAATCACATCCTGATTGTATTAAACCAGAATCAAGAAAGAACGAAATTATTAGTTTCATCAAGAGGGGATTGAAAGATCAGAGCGTAACCAGGATTAGATCAAGTCTAAAATGGGGAATTGATGTTCCTTTTGATAAGAATCATGTAGTTTATGTCTGGTTTGATGCTTTAATAAATTATCTTACTGTGGTTGGTTACGGCATTGATGAAAAAAAGTTTAACTTTTACTGGCCAGAGGCAGTACATTTAATTGGTAAGGATATATTAAGATTTCATACTATTATCTGGTTCACCATGCTGATGGCAGCCGATATAAATCCTCCCAGAATGGTTTTTTCACATGGTTGGTGGACCATTGAAGGTGAAAAAATGTCCAAATCGAGAGGAAATGTAATTGATCCTTATCAGGTAGCAGAGGAGTTTGGTGCCGATGCTTTTCGTTATTTTTTGTTAAGGGAATTATCATTCGGTCAGGATGGAAACTATTCCCGCCAGCTACTTATTCAGCGGATCAACTTTGACTTAGCAAATGATCTCGGTAATTTACTCAGTCGTACGGTAGCCATGACTGTTAAATTTTGTGATGGGAAGATACCTGCACCTTCAGGTAAGGATGAATTGTTTGATATAGAATTACGAAAGCTGGCAGAAGAAGTAGTGCTGCAGGTAATTAATAATATGGAGGAAATGTCTTTCAATCTTGCCTTAGAAAATATCTGGTCTCTAATAAAAAGAACCAATAAATATATAGATCAAACAGAGCCCTGGTTATTGGGAAGAGATAGGACCAAGAAGGATAGATTGGAACAGGTGTTGTACCACCTTAATGAGTCATTGAGGATAATATCTCTATTAGTGTATCCCTTTATACCGTCAACAGCCAGTAAAATCTGGCAACAGTTAGGGATTAAAGATAATATTGAAAATATGACTATTCCTGAAGATACCGGCTGGGGAAAACTGGAGCCGGATATTAAGATAAATCCTGGTGATAATCTATTTCCCAGAATTGAGGAGGAAAGAAAAAATATTTCACCTGCTACCCATGAAGGCAAAGAAAAGCTTGAGCAAGAGCATAAGGAAAAAGAGAATGAAACGAAACAGTTGCCAGTCATATCTTTAGAGGATTTTCAAAAAATTGACTTGAGAGTGGGTAAAGTTATCTCAGCTGAAGATATTTCAGGTACCCACAAGTTATTAAAAATAAAAGTTGATTTTAAATCCGAAATAAGAACCCTCATAGCGGGAATAAAAGAATATTACTTGCCAGAGGCGCTTATTGGAAAAAATATTGTAGTAGTATTTAATTTAGCTCCCGCTACCATCAGGGGTATTCAATCACAAGGTATGCTGCTGGCAGCTTCAAGCGATGAGCAGGTTGTACTTCTAACTACTGATAAGGAAATCACTCCAGGTAGCAAGATAAGATAGGTTAAGGAACGTTAAATTAAATTTAGAATTAAAAACTGTAAGGAAGATGAAATGAGTAATGATAATAAAGAGAAAAAAGAGAATAGAGGTACGGGTAAAAAAGTAAAAAGGAATAACATTATAGACCAATATTTTAATAGAGCTATAATAATTTTTTTATTGGTCATGATGTTGTTAATGATTTATAATTTGAGACAATATGGACAGCTTTATCAATCCATTGATAATTTAAACCAGGTTTATAGTGATATACAAACGGAAAATAGGGTCTTAAAAGAGAGAATTGAAGAACAAAATCAGAAGTTAGATAATATTAACAATCAGATGGCTAATTATCTAAAAGAGAAAATTACCAAAGAACAGTTTACTGAAATTTATATGCAGCTACAGGAATTGACCGGAATGATATCCGAAGAAAAGAAAAGAGAATTTTATATGAATCGTATCGTGAATCTTGTTTCCAGTAATAATAAACAACTGGAAAGTGAAACCATATATGATATTGCTAAAAATATTTATGAGGTAGCACTAAAATATAAATTTAATCCCTTCTTAATCTGTGCTCTAATTAAAGTGGAAAGTAATTTTATAGTGGATTCTATTTCCGATTCCTATGCCTATGGATTGTGCCAGGTTCGTCGTTTCATAGCGAAGGAATTGGCAGAAAATATTGGTATTGAATGGGACGGAGCAGAGAAGACCTTGCTCAATCCAGAAAAAAATATTAAGATTGGTATACATTATTTAGCGTTACTTTATGATGATTTTGGCGATATAAGATTAGCTCTGACTGCTTATAATTATGGACCGTTTAAAGTTCAGGAATTTCTTTCCCAGGAGAATGAAATTCCAAATGGTTTTACCGAGAAGATACTTCATTACTATTCTCAATATCGTGGTTTTGAAATAGAAGATGTTGACGAAGTATTAAACGAAGAGCATGGTTAATATAACTTGGTAGGAATAAATAGGAACAATAGAATAAAAAATTTATTAAAATTAAAAAGAAGAGATGATAAAAGATGAATAATATTGCCCTTATCTTAGCGGGGGGGAGAGGGAAGCGATTCTGGCCTCATAGTCGTTTCAATAAACCAAAACAATTTCTTGCTGCTCCCAGCGGAAATTTAATGCTCAGAGATACCTTTGAACGCCTATTACCCTTTTTTAAGACAGATGATATTTATGTTGCTACAATTGAAGATTTATTTCAACCTATCAGAGAGATAATTCCTGAAATTGATATACTGAATTATATTATTGAACCAATGGGAAAGGATACTGCAGCGAGCATTGCTTTGGCAACACTGCTAATAACTCATAATCGAAGTAGGGATATTAACATTGCTATTTTCCCGATAGACCATTATATACCAGAAAAGGATAAATTTTACCAGTTACTGGATAACTCCTTTCAAGCTGTGCAAAGATTTAAAAAGCCGGTTATCATCGGAATTGAACCAAAGAGAAAAGAATCCAGGTATGGCTATATCTGTACTGCTAACCAAACAGGTAACTTTAAGGAGATGAATCTTTATTCGGTAAAGATGTTTAAAGAAAAACCAGATTCCCATTGGATTGAGCAATACAGTAAACAAAATCAGTTATTATGGAATAGTGCTATTTATATCTTTCCTGCACACATAATTTTGGATTTTATTGCCAAATGGATGCCTAAACTTGATAAGGCAATAAATGAAATAGCTTTGAGTATAGGCACTTTGAGTAAAAGAGAGGTTATAAAAGCTCAATTAAAAACAGTTGATTCTATTTCCTTTGAATATGGTGTTTTAGAGAAGGTTACAGATTTACTGGTTATGAAAGGAGATATAATTTGGGAAGATATTGGCTCTTGGCATGCTATGGAGAGATTTGTACCACATGATGCCAATGGTAATATTGTACAGGGTGAATATACCGGAATTGATACACAAAATTGTATTATTGTCAATGATAAAGGGGTAACCGTTACCATTGGTCTTTCTAATATGGTAATTATTAATGATGGACCTATTCAGTTGATTTATCCCAAAAATCGTGAAGGTGATATCAAAAAAGTTATCAATCAGATGGCTAAAGACGAACGGTTCAAAAAGTATATCTAATAATAGTTTTATTTGTAGATGACTCAATAAGGAGAAAATTATTTTATAACTTAAATCCTACATTATTTTTGATAAAGAGGAGGTTGGTACCTTGGGAAAAAATTATTTTTTTACTTCTGAATCAGTTACAGAGGGTCATCCAGATAAGATTGCTGATCAAATTTCTGATGCTATACTGGATGATTTATATTGTCAGGATACGGAAGCAAGGGTAGCAGTAGAAACATTGGTTGCTACCGGTCTGGTGTTAGTTGCCGGGCAGATTACTACCACTGGATATGTGGATGTTCCTAAAGTAGTCCGAAATACAGTGAGAGAAATAGGTTATACCAGAGCAAAATATGGATTTGATTGTGATACCTGTGCAGTGTTAACTTCTATTGAGGAACAATCTCGAGATATAGCAATTGGAGTAAATTGTGCCTGGGAGGCACGTGAAGAAAAAATAGTTCCGGAAAAGGATAAAATCGCCTCTACCGGAGCTGGGGATCAAGGTATGATGTTTGGTTACGCCTGTCGGGAAACTCCGGAATTAATGCCTTTACCAATATCGCTAGCACATAAGATAACTTACCGTTTAGCAGAGGTAAGGAAGGATAAAATTGTACCCTATTTAAGGCCTGATGGTAAGTCTCAGGTCACTATACAATATATAAACGGTACTCCTCAGAGAATTGAGGCAATTGTTATTGCTGCCCAACATCATCCCCAGGTAGGATTAGACACTATTCGTAAAGATATTTTGGAAAAAGTTATCAAAGCAGTAATCCCTGAAAAATATCTTGATAAAAATACCAAATATTATATCAACTCCACTGGCAGATTTGTTATGGGAGGTCCTCAGGCTGATACTGGTGTTACTGGTAGAAAAATTATTGTGGATACCTACGGGGGAGTAGGAAGTCATGGAGGAGGTTGTTTTTCCGGTAAAGATCCAACTAAAGTAGATCGTTCTGGAAGTTATGCCGCCAGATATATTGCTAAAAACATTGTTGCTGCCGGAATTGCTGAAAAATGTGAAATTGAAATCGCTTATGCTATTGGAGTAGCTAATCCGGTTTCTGTTATGGTGGATACCTTTAACACTGAAAAAATTCCTCATTCCCGAATTATCCAGATAATTAAGAAGCATTTTGACTTAAGGCCTGCAGCTATAATTGAACATTTAAAATTAAAAAGACCCATTTATAAAAAGACTGCTACTTATGGTCATTTTGGTCGGGAAATTGATGAGTTTACCTGGGAAAAAACAGATAAAGTTGAAGTATTAAGAAAAGAACTGGACTAATTTAGCTTATAAAATAAATATAATCTTTTTTCTTTCCACTTCTTTTTCAGAAATAAAAATGGGGGAATTATTAATGAATATTAATATTACAGAATTACTGAAGATTACCAATGATATGGAAGCATCTGATTTACATGTAACAGTTGGTATTCCACCAACATTACGTATTAACGGTTTACTTTCTAAATTAAACTATCCTGAATTAACTGAGAATGCTGTTTATGAGATGATCTATAGTATTTTGAGTGAAGAACAACGTAAAAAATTTGAAGAGTTAAAGGAAATTGACTTTTCCTTAGAGATTGTTAATATAGCCCGTTTTAGGGTAAATGTTTTTATGCATAGAAGTGGCATAGCCGGCGCCTTCCGGTTGATTCCTGGAAAAATTAAGACATTGGAAGAATTGGGATTACCTAAGAATCTGGTAGAATTCACTAAAAAACCAAAAGGATTAGTTTTAATTACCGGACCTACTGGAAGTGGGAAATCAACTACAATATCCAGTTTTATTGATATTATTAATGAAAATCAAAAGCTTCATATCATAACCATAGAAGATCCTATTGAATTTATTCATCAGCATAAGAATTGTATTATTGATCAGCGAGAAGTTGGTCTACATACCAAATCATTTACCTATGCCTTAAGAAGTGCCTTAAGGGAAGATCCGGATGTCATCTTGGTTGGAGAAATGAGAGATTTAGAAACCATCTCTATGGCTGTTACTGCTGCCGAGACAGGACATTTAGTATTTTCTACACTGCACACTAACAGTGCTGCTGAAACTGTAGAACGTATCATAGATGTTTTTCCTGCTCACCAGCAGAGACAAATCCGTATTCAGCTGGCTGAATCTTTACAGGGAGTTATTTCCCAAACATTACTTCCCAATATTGACCAGACTAAACGAGTGCCTGCTGTGGAGATAATGATAGCCACACCGGCAATTAAAAATATTATTCGTGAAGAACGTATTCACATGATTCCTGCTTCTATTCAGGGAGCTCAACAGTTGGGTATGCAGACTATGGATCAATCCCTTCGTCAGCTATATCAAAATCATGTTATTGATAGAGAAACGGCTTTATTTAAAGCCAGCGATCCAAAATTTGTTCTCTCCAATTAATTAACAGTTAAACACTATCTTAGTCTGAATAGGAACAGGAGTTAGATATACAGGAGTAAATAATGATAGCAAATCAGAAAAAAAGATTGGGTGAGATATTATTAGATTACGGACTAATCTCTCAGGAAGAATTAGAAATGGTATTAAAAGAGCAAAAAATAAGGAATAAAAGAGTTGGTGAAATATTAATTGAACTTCACCTGGTAACACAGGATCAGATTAACTGGATTTTAAGTAAACAGTTAGATATCCCCTATGTTCAAATTGAGACTAACCAATTAGATCTGGATTTATTAAAAAAATTTCCCGCATTTTTAATTAAAAATTATAATATAATTCCCCTGATAGAGATGAACGATACTTTGGTTGTAGCTATGAGTGATCCCACTGACGAGGAAGCCCTACAGAAAATTAAATCCTCCTATAAAAGTAATTTTGAGGTAACCCTCGCATCCTTCAAAAATATTTCTGAAATAATTCAGTATATAGAGAAAGAATATCCAGATATATGGTAATAACTAATCCGAGTAATTCTTTGTACAAATAATTATTATAGTATTATAGCAAGAGGAGAAATAGATAAATGGACTTTAAGATACAGGATATTTTAATATTAGCCAAAGAACAGGGTGCTTCAGATGTTCACTTAAATATAGGCATTCCACCAGTTTTTCGTTTAAACGGTAAATTAAGGAAAAGTAGTTTTCCGGTCTTAAGCGTTGAAGATGTTCATGAACTAATATATACTTTATTAAAAGATAATCAAAAAAAATCATTTGAGAAAGATAAGCAATTTGACTTCGCTTATGAAATGCCAGATGTCTCACGATTTAGAATTAATATTTTTCGTCATAGACTGGGGGAAGCAGCAGCAATAAGATTGATTCCGACAGAAATAATGTCAATTGAACAATTAGGATTGCCAGAGGTAATTGGTTCTTTAGCAGAGCAGAGCAGAGGAATTGTGCTGGTTACCGGACCCACCGGAAGTGGTAAATCTACTACCCTGGCTGCTTTAATTGATATAGTAAATAATAACCGTTATGAACATATTATTTCAATTGAAGATCCTATTGAGTATATTCATCAACACAATAATTGTGTCATATCCCAAAGAGAAATTGGTGACCATACTGATTCTTTTGCCAGTGCTTTAAGGGTTGCTTTACGGGAGGATCCTGATGTAATTTTAGTGGGAGAAATGAGAGATTTAGAAACCATCTCTATGGCTTTAAGGGCTGCCGAGACAGGTCATCTTGTTTTTTCTACACTCCATACCAATAGTGCCGCCGATACTATTGAGAGAATAATTAATGCCTTTCCCGCCCATCAACAAGCTCAGGCACGCCTGCAAGTAGCAGGTACCATTGAAGCGGTTATTGCCCAGACTCTTATTCCAACTGCGGATGGACAGGGTAGAGTGGTAGCAGCAGAACTGATGCTAGCTACGCCAGCTATTCGTAATTTAATTAGAGATGAAAAGATTTACCAGATACCCTCCACTATACAGATAAGCAGAAAGATTGGTATGCAAAGTTTAGACCAATCTTTAAAAGATTTGTTAATGGCTGGTAAGATTACCAGAGAGGAAGCATTAAGAAGAGCAATTAGCAAGAAAGCATTTCTTGATTATATTGATTCTGATAATATTTTTGACTTTAAAGATAAGATTAGGTAAAATATCACCAGTATTTGTACTTTTCAATTTATAATTGGCTAATAGATTGAGAGGGGAAAGTAGATTACCATATCAGGCAATCGAAGGACATCCCCTAATTAGTCTTCCTGAAATAAATTGATTTTATCAAATCTATTCGTCCCAGTGCGTTAAAAGAATGAGCGGAATGGGATATTTCATCCATTCAATGAGGGTGGCACCGCGAAAAGAAATTTTCGTCCCTGATAATATTATTAATTACTATAATATTATCAGGTTTTTTATTTAGCTTAGGAATATATCGTGTTAATTTCTCTTAAAATAGAACTGTAATCATTTATTATTAAAGAGTGGATTGTAACTAAGGGATAAATTTTTATTAATCAGTTCATAACCAATAACATAATATTCCATAAGCCTAATATAATACGATATACCAAATACTATAAAGGGGATAACCAAGGAGAAGGATTCATCTTGAATATCCTGTAAGGAGATAATATTGTTAGCAAGATTACCAAAAGGAACCAGTGATATACTTCCTACCAAGATAGATTACTGGTATTATCTGGAAAATACAATAAAAGAAGTATTACAAAACTTTGGCTATAGAGAAATAAGAACACCTGCTTTTGAATATACTGAATTATTTGTTAGAGGAATTGGAGAATCGACTGATATTGTGAATAAGGAAATGTTCACTTTTCAAGATCGCAAAGGGAGAAGTTTAACTTTACGTCCCGAGGGGACTGCTCCTGTAGTTAGGGCATATATAGAGCACAATCTTAGCCGGGAAAATCTCTTGAGCAAATTATTCTATATTGGAAGCATGTTCCGTTGTGAAAAACCACAGGCAGGTAGATATCGGCAATTCAATCAGTTTGGCTTAGAAGCCATTGGATCCTCATTACCCATTATTGATGCAGAGATTATAGCTGCCTCCCTGGCTGTTTACAAAAAATTAGGATTGACCGATTTAAGACTGATGTTAAATAGTGTTGGTTGCCGGCAATGCAGAACTGATTATCTCAAGGCACTTAGATATTATTTTCAGGAAAAGAAAAGTTTATTATGCCCTGATTGTCAATTACGTTATGACAAAAATCCTCTTAGAATACTGGATTGTAAAAAGGAACAATGTCAGATAGAAATCAAGAAATGTCCTTCTATTTTTGACTATTTATGTGAGGATTGTGCCACTCATTTTAGCAGATTGAGATATTACCTGGATAATCTCGACATTACCTATCAAATTAATCCTTTATTGGTGAGAGGATTGGATTACTATACCAAAACTGCTTTTGAGATTTTATCCGGTGAACTGGGAGCTCAGAATGCAGTAGGCGGCGGTGGTAGATATGATTATCTATCAGAAGAATTGGGTGGTAAATCCACTCCGGCTGTAGGCTTTGCCGCCGGTATGGAGAGAATTTTGGAAACTATGATCAAGCAAGATATTAAGATTCCGGTTTGGGGTGGAATTAAGATTTTTGTAACTACAACCAGTCAGGATCAAATTATTTTTGCCCTGAAAATTGCCAATCAGATAAGGGCAATGGGAATTTCTACGGAGATGGATTTTCTTGGTAGAAGTTTAAAAGCACAGATGAGGATGGCTAACAAATTACAAGCTCCTTATGTGATTATTTTAGGGCCAGAAGAGTTAAAGAAAAATAAGGTAATAATAAAAAATATGCTAAAGGGAACACAGCAAACAGTTTCCCGAGACCAAATTTTGACCTATTTGCAAGACCTTATTGCAGACAGTGCTTAAATCTTAATTCATTAAAAATTAATAAATTATCTGTTTTAGGTATTGAGTAGGAGGTAATCTGATGAAAGTGATTGCTATATCAGAGGTTGGAAATTATGAAACGGAATATGTTACTATCAAAGGATGGCTTTATAATCAACGTTCCAGCGGTAAAGTAAAATTTATGATTATCAGGGATGGAACAGGATTTTTGCAGGGAATCCTGGTCAAGAGTGAAATGGAGGATCAATATTTTAATTTGCTGGATGAACTTAATTATGAATCTTCTATCTTGGTAGAGGGGATTATAAAAAAGGAGCAAAGAGCTCCCAGTGGATATGAAATGCTGGTTAAGACCATTCAGGTTATTCAAAATGCTTATGAAGATTATCCCATCTCTTTAAAAAAACATGGTGTAGGATTTTTAATGAATTATCGACATCTCTGGATAAGAACCCAGAGGCAGAATGCCATTTTAAGAATTAGGGTGGAAATTGTGAAAGCTATTCATCAATTTTTACAGAAAAAGGGCTTTTACCTAATTGAATCTCCCATTTTGACACCTGCTGCCTGTGAAGGGACTACTACGCTATTTGAAACAGAGTATTTTGGTGATAAAGCTTATTTAACCCAGAGTGGTCAATTGTATAACGAAGCAGCCGCTATGGCTTTTGGTAAAGTATACTGTTTTGGTCCTACCTTTAGAGCGGAGAAGTCTAAAACGAGAAGACACCTGATGGAGTTCTGGATGGTTGAACCGGAAGCAGCCTACTTTGATTTTAATGATAATAAACAATTACAGGAAGAATTAATTACAGTGATTGTTGGCCATGTATTGCAAAACTGTTCCTTAGAGCTAAAAGTGCTGGAAAGAGATATTTCTGCTTTAGAAAAAATTCAGCCACCTTTTCCCTATTTATCTTATGATGATGCTATTAAAATAGTACAAAAAGAGGGCAGTGCTACTCAATGGGGAGAAGACCTGGGAGGTGAAGATGAAACCATTGTTTCTAAGCAATATGATAAACCAGTCTTTATTCATCATTTTCCTACTAAATGTAAAGCTTTTTATATGAAACCGGATCCGGAAAGACCAGAGACTGTTTTGGGAGCTGACTTAATTGCTCCAGAAGGATTTGGTGAAATAATTGGTGGGGGACAGCGTATTGATGATTACCAGTTAATTAAAGAAAGGATTAGAGATTATAAATTACCGGAAGAGGATTATCAATGGTACATTGATTTGAGAAAATACGGGTCAGTTCCTCATTCTGGTTTTGGGTTGGGAATTGAAAGAACTGTAGCCTGGATATGCAACCTTCCTCATATCCGGGAAACTATACCCTTCCCCCGAATGTTGAATAAGATTTATCCCTGAATCATCCGTGCGTTATAGCTATATCTTAATATTATATAAAGTGAAGAGAACGCAGTAATGAGTAAATATTATTAATAAGAAATATATTATTAACTAAAAACAAAAAACGTAAAACTAAAAACTAGATACTAACGACTAAAGAAAAATTTAATCGCTATGCGCTATGCTTTGCATGGTATATCATATATCATATCTAATATTAATAAGGAGTGAACCAATAAGATGACTATTCTTGAACAAGATAAATATGAGCTGAAAACCTGGAAAAGAACTCATAGCTGCGGTGAATTGGGTAAAAATAATATTAAGGAAAAAGTTACCCTGATGGGATGGATTAATTCCCGTCGAGACCACGGGGGACTTATCTTTGTTGATTTGAGAGATAGAGAGGGTAAAACTCAAGTAGTTTTTGACCCTAAAATTTCTAATGAAGCACATTTGATGGCACATAAAATACGCAACGAATATGTTATTGCCATTAAAGGAGAAGTAATGTCAAGAGGGGAAGAGGCAATTAATCCTAATTTAAAAACCGGTGAAATTGAAGTCAAAGTTAATCAGATGAGGATTCTAAATCAATCGGAACCACCTCCTTTTAGTATAAATGAATATTCTGATGTGGGAGAGGATATGCGTTTAAAGTTTCGTTATCTGGACCTGAGAAGACCAGAAATGAAAAATAATCTCATATTACGCCACCGAGTTTGCCAGTTAATTCGGAACTTTTTAAGTGAAAGGGGTTTTTTGGATATAGAAACACCATTTTTAACCATAAGCACACCCGAAGGCGCCCGGGACTATATTGTCCCCAGTCGGATCAATCCAGGAAATTTTTATGCCCTTCCTCAATCACCGCAATTGTTTAAACAGTTATTGATGATCAGTGGTTTCGATAAATATTTCCAGATAGTAAGATGTTTTCGGGATGAAGATTTAAGAGCAGATCGAGCCCCGGAATTTACCCAATTGGATATGGAAATGTCCTTCATTGACCGGGATGAGTTATTCAGTCTTATTGAGGATTTAATGGTTCATCTGTTCAAAGAAATACTGGGTATTGAAATAGTAAAACCTTTTCCCAGGTTTGATTATGATGATGTTATTGCCAGATATGGTGTGGATAAACCTGATTTAAGATATGGAATGGAGATACATAACTTAAATGAAATTTTTAAGAAAACTGAATTTAGTGCTTTTTTAGATGTGATAGCAGATGGTGGGAAAATTGGTGCCTTAAAGACAGAAAAGCCTAATAAATTTTCCCGTAAGAATATTGATGATTTAGACCCTTTTATTAAATCATTTGGATTAAGTGGTTTAGCTTATATCCGTTTTAAGGAAGGAAATCAAATACAATCATCTATAGGAAAATATATTACTGAGGAAGAAATAACATTAATCAAAAAGGAAATGCAGGCAACATCTGGTGACCTTATTTTTATTGTGGCTGGTAGCAGCGAAAAGGTAAGTCAAGCAATTGGGATGCTCCGCATAAAATTAGCTAATACTTTAAATATAATTCCAGAAAAACAATATAAATTTTTATGGGTAACCAATTTCCCTTTATTTGAATATTCCCAAACCGAAAAGAGATATACTTCTATGCATCATCCCTTTACTGCTCCAGTAGATGAAGATATTCCTCTATTGGATAATAATCCTTATCAGGTTCGTTCTAAAGCATATGATTTAGTCTTAAATGGTAATGAAATTGGGGGAGGAAGTATTCGTATCCACCGGACCGAACTACAACAGAAGATATTTGATTTATTGGGAATCAAACCTGAAGAGGCAATGCAAAAATTTGGTTATCTTCTGGAAGCCTTGCAATATGGTGCACCACCACATGGAGGTATTGCCTTTGGCATGGATAGACTGGTAATGTTACTGGCAGGTGCCACTTCCATACGTGAAGTGATTGCCTTTCCTAAAACACAAAAGGCGACCTGTCTGCTAACAGGAGCCCCGGCAAAGGTGAGTCCAGAACAGCTAAAGGAGTTGCATTTAAAAATAGACTTGTAATCAGTATCTAACATATCCATATACCGTTAAATTAGTCGTTGGTATGAAGTTATTAGTTCATAGTTTTTGGTTAAAATTTCCTCGGGTAAAAATGGATGAGATCGCGTCGTCGCTTTGCTCCATTATTTTTTGTTCCCTCCAAGGTATCAGATGAACACTCCTTTTTGATAAGTTTTCATCTGTTATTTTATTAGAAAGTGTTATCTATGTCTTGAAGTTTTTTGTTACTCATATCCTGAAGTCGTACCTTTAAAAACAATTTAATATGAAAAGTTTTTACTTTAGAGATTTCTTCACTATTACTATTTACTGAAAACTGCATAATTTAAACTAAAAAATATATTGATTTCAATTCATTTATACTGCTCCCCTTTAACAAAAGGATGATTTTAAGTTAGAATAAGCTCAAGATTAGAAAGGAGTCTATTCTAAGATGAAACGGCGTACATGGGAGAGCAGTCAAAAATTAAAGATTGTTCTGGAGGGATTATTACGTAAAAAATCACTTAGAGTAAAAGAGAGAAACGAACCGGTCTT